>CANKOI010000020.1 GCA_947484175.1 Deltaproteobacteria bacterium | reverse complement strand
TTCGACCACCGAAACTCGTTGACCGAGAGCCGAAACTCGACCGGTCGATGATCCAGGTTCTATGAACGAAATCTCCGTGTGACTCCGTCAGACCCCAGGTTGGTTCGGCTGCGGCCCCGCTTGGGCGGGGGCCGAGCCTCCTTCAACCCGCTGCCCGCCGGAGTCAATGTGGAATACGCCTTCGATCACGAGAATCTCGATGTCTACCGCCTCGCGTTGGCGGTCGCGCGCGCCTGTCCGTCGCTGAGAATCGCCACCGGGCGGTCACCGCTCCGCGATCAACTTCAGCGCTCTGCCGATTCGGTGGTGCTCAACATCGCCGAGGGGCGATGCTGCGGGGCCTCGTTCGATAGCCGCGTTCGCGGCCGGATCCGGTGGCGCCGACTTTGCGACCGCCCTGGGCGCGACGGCCGTGCGGGTCGCCTCACGCGATACACTCCAGCCGCCCCATTCCCGCCGAGGTTCTCGATGGCCAGCAAACGAGAAAGGATCCAGCAAAAGGCCCTTGAACTGCTGGAGTCTGCACCGCAGGGTATCCGGTACAGCGAGCTGATTCGCGCCGTCCAAGCGGCCACGGGCGAAAAGGTGAACACCGTCCATGGCGCGGTTTGGGACATGGAGAAGGCGCACGGGGCGGCCATCACCAAGCCGTCGAAGGGCCTGTTTCTCGCAATGAAATTTGCCGCGCAGGCTTCCCCCACGACCGGGCCCGCCTCAACCGCTCCCCAGCCTGTGTCAACGGTTTCCTCGCCGCCGTCGGTGGCAGGGGTGCAAGAGAGCGACCTTTACGAGCCCTTCGCGGACTACCTGATGAACGATCTGGAAGAGTGCACGAAAGCGATCCCGCTTGGCGGCAACATTTTCAAGGACAAGTGGGGAACCCCAGACGTAATCGGGAAGTACGAGGCCCAGCGGAGTGACATCATCAAGCCGCCGACCGAGATCGTCGCCGCATAGATCAAATCAGACACCGCGGCACTGATCACCGCGTTCGGCCAAGCGTGCGCGTACAAGTTGTTCTGCCACCGCGTGTACATCGTCGTGCCTGGCGACGCCCCGCAGGACGATCTGGCCAAACTCGACATGCTGGGCCGCACCCTCGGGATCGGCGTCATCACATGGGCCAAGGAGCCCGCCGGCGGTTTTCGGTTCGACATCAAGGTTCGCGCCGCGAAGCACGAGCCCGACTTCTTCTACATGAACCGGAACCTCAAACTCATCGAGAGCAAGCTGTTCGCCTAGGCTCACCGTTGGCGTGCGCCCCCGCCCTCACGCAGCGTCAGACTCGTCCACCCGCACCAGCCACAGCGCCGCGAGCGAGGCGAGGCCGCTCACGACCGTTAGCATCCAGAAGATTCCAGTGGAGCCCAGCTCCGAGCGGGCCCAACCCGCTACGACCGCGCCAACCAGCGCCCCCACCCCATACGTGCCCGCCGCCCACAGGCTCTGCGCCGACGCCGCGATCTCCGGGCGCGCCCCTCGGCTCATCCGTTGCACCCCGGCCAGCCAGAACGCGCCGAAGCCGATCCCGTGCAGCGCCTGCACCGCTACGAGCCAGACGGGGTCGGTGAGCGAGGCCGTCAGCGCCCACCGAGGCAGGCCCGTGAGGGTGGCGAGCAACAGGCAACGCGCTGGGCCCAGGCGCTCCAAGAGCGGACGCCCCGCCGCCATCAGCAACACCTCCAGACCCACGCCGAGCGCCACCGAGAGCCCCACCACCCGCGGACCCAGTCCGAGGGACTGGATGTGGAGCGAGTAGAAGGTGTCGTACACCGACATGCTGAGCGCGTGCAGCCCGCCGGCCAGCAAGAGCGGCACGAAGAAGCGTTCCCCCACCAGCTCGCGGAGCGCCGGTAGCACCGGCGCCGGACCGCCCTCGCCCCGCCAGGGGAACGCGAACGAAAGCAGGAAGCCCCCGACAAGCGTCACATCGGACACAATGTGCCTGGGCAAACTCAGGGCTTCGACCTCGGACGCGAGGTACACCCCCGCGAGAAATCCGCAGCTGCCCCACAAACGGATGCGGCCGTAGTCGGTGGCGGGGCGGCCCGCAGCGCGCAGGCCGTCGAGCACGAAGGCGTCGAGTACGCTGCCGATCGGGGCGCGCGTGGCGGAAAACACGAACAGCGCCACCGCGAGCGCCGGCACCGACTCGGCGCGACACAGAGCGAGCCCCGCCACCGCCGATAGCCCCGTCGATACCCGAAGCACCGCCCCGCCCAAACGGTACCGGTCCGCCACCGCCGCCCACAGCGGCGCTGCCAGGAGCCTCCCCAAGGGCAGGAGCGCGAGCAACCCACCCACCGTGAGCCCGCTCACGCCGGCGGCTTCGAGCCGGCCCGCCAACAGCGGCAGCAGACTCGCGATCGACGCGAGCTGCAGGAAGTAGAACAGTCGAAGGGGGGCGCGAGGCAAGCTCCCCGTCCTACTCCGATTGGGCTACGCTGGGGCCCTTCTCCGGAACTCCCGTTGCGCCTCCTGCTCCTCGTTGCCATCCCCCTCGTGCTCCTCGCCTGCCGCGCCGACGGCACCACCAAGTACGTGCCCGACCGCGATAGCGACGGCGTGAACGAAGACGAAGACTGCGACGACACCGACAGCAGCGTGGGTGCGGCCGAAACCTACTACTACGACGGTGATCGGGATGGGCACGGCGATCCGGCGCAGGGCGACGGCTTCTGCGAGCGCCCCGAAGGCTACGCGGCGGTGGGCGACGACTGCGACGATGCCGATGCCACCGTGTTCCCGGGCGCGGAGGAGGTGTGCGACGGCGAAGACAATGACTGCGACGGGGTGGTGGACAACGGCGCGGAGTCCTTGCCCTACTACACGGACGCCGACGCCGACGGGTACGGAGACGACGCCGCGGTCCTGTGGGGATGCGAGCAGCCGGCCGGCACGGCCGAGTTGGGCGGCGACTGCGACGACGCCGACCCCGCCTACAACCCTGGGGCCACCGAAGAAGACTGCGAAGACCCCAACGACTACAACTGCGACGGGAGCGTGGGCTACTCTGATCTGGACGCCGACGGCTTCGCGGCTTGCGCGGAGTGCGACGACGCCAACCCGGCTGTGAACCCCGACGCCATCGAGGTGTGCAACACGATCGACGATGACTGCGACAGCCTCGTAGACGACGACGACGACTCCCTCGACCTCGCCTCCACCAGCCCGGTCTACGCCGACGTCGACGCCGACGGCTACGGCGACAGCAACGCGCCCGCTTGGGTGTGCGATGCGGGTGCGGGCTGGGTGGCCGACGCCACTGACTGCGACGACAGCCGGCCGGACATCAACCCCGCCGCCGCTGAGGTCTGCAACGGGATCGACGACGACTGCGACAGCCTCGTGGACGACAGCGACGACAGCCTCGACACCTCCACGGCCTCGGCCTGGTACAGCGACGGCGACGGCGATGGCTACGGTGACGACGCCACGGCCATGCTCGCCTGCGAGTCGCCCGTCGGCACCGTGGCCACGACCGGAGACTGCGACGACGCCGATGCTGCTTACAACCCAGGCGCCACCGAAGCCGACTGCGCCGACCCCAACGACTACAACTGCGACGGCAGCGTGGGCTGGTCCGACGACGACGCCGACGGTTTTGCCGCGTGCGAAGAGTGCGACGACGCCAACGCCGCCAACTTCCCGGGGGCGACCGAGGTCTGCGACGGCGCCGACAACGACTGCGACGGCACTGTCGACGAAAGCGACGCGGTGGATGCATCCGTTTGGTACGCGGACGCGGACATCGACGGGTACGGCGACGCCGCCACCGCACAGACGGCTTGCGATGCGCCAGCCGGCACGGTGGCCGACGCCACGGACTGCGACGACGGCAACGTGAGCGTGAACCCCGCCCAGGTGGAGGTGTGCAACGGCGTAGACGACAACTGCGACGGCTCGGTGGACGAAGACACCGCGGCCGACGTGGGCACATGGTACGCCGACGTCGACGGGGACAGCCACGGCGATGGCGCCGCGGCCGTGACCGGATGCGAAGCCCCGGCCGGGTACGTGGCCGACTCCACCGATTGTAACGACGGCGATGCCACCATCAGCCCCAGCGCCTACGAGCTCTGCGATGCCGTGGACAACGACTGCGACGGCGATGTGGACGAAGACAGCGCGCTGGACGTGCTCACTTGGTACGGCGACGCCGATGGCGACGGCTTCGGGGATGCCGCGACGTCGGCTGAGGACTGCGACCAGCCTGGGGGCTACACCCCGGACGACACCGATTGTGACGACACCGACGGGACGGTGAACCCCGACGCAACCGAGCTGTGCGACGGGGTGGACAACGACTGCGACGGCGTCACGGATTCCGACGCGTCCGACCGGTCCATCTGGTACTCCGACTCCGACGGGGATGGCTACGGCGATGTCTCGGCGCCCGTCACCGACTGCACGGCCCCTGCTGGCTACGTCGCTGACGCCACTGACTGCGACGACAGCTCCGCTTCCGCGAACCCCGGCGAGGCCGAAGTGTGCGACGGGGAGGACAACGACTGCAACGGCGCTACCGACGAAGGTGTCACCGGCACCTGGTACGCCGACTCCGACGGGGATGGCTACGGCGATGCCTCCTCACCCGTCACCGACTGCTCGGCTCCGACGGGCCACGTCACCGACGATTCCGACTGCGATGACAGCTCAAGTGCGGTGTACCCGGGTGCGCCGGAGCTGTGCGACGGCGAGGACAACGACTGCGACGGCACCATCGACGAAGGGGTGACGACGACCTACTACGCCGACGTCGACGGCGACGGGTACGGCGACGCCGCCTCGGTCATCGCCGACTGCGGCCTCCCTCCCGGCTATGCCGCCACGGACGACGACTGCGACGACACCCTCGCGTCGGTGAACCCCGCGGCCACCGAGAGCTGCAACACCCTCGACGACGACTGCGACGGCGCCATCGACGAAGCGGGCGCATCCGGCGAGACCACGTGGTACCTCGACGGCGACGGCGACGGGTACGGCGACAGCACCAGCAGCACGACAAGCTGCGACGCGCCCGCCGGCTATGTGAGCGATGCCACCGACTGCGAAGACGCCGATGTCGACGTGAACCCTGGTGAGAGCGACGTGTGCGACACGGTCGACAACGACTGCGATGGCAGCAAGGACAATGACGGCCTGTGCCCGTGCGAGGTGAACGAGTACGGCGGGAACGTGTACATGTACTGCGGCACGGCCGCCACGTGGAGCGCCGCGCGCGCCACCTGCCTCGGCTACGGCTACGACCTCACCGGCGTGAACGACGCCGCGGAGGATGCCCACATCAACGCGCAGGCCTATCTGCGGTACGGCGGGAAGTGGTGGGCCGGGTACAACGATCGCACCACGGAGGGCACGTGGGCGTGGGCGAACGGAGACGCCGTTGCGTACACCAACTGGGCGGCCGGCGAGCCGAACGACTCGGGCGGCAACGAGGACTGCATGCAGTTCGGGCGCTACTACCCGGCGTACACGTGGAACGACGAGCCGTGCAGCTCCTCGTTCCGCTACGTGTGTGAGGAGTAGGGTTGGTGGGTTAGCCCTCGCGCCCTTTCGGAGCGTCCCCATGGTGCGGTTGAAGTCCTACGTTGCGGGCGGCTGGCATGCCGGCACCGGCAAGCCCGCGGTGCTGGTGAACCCCGCAACCGAGGCCCCGATTGCGGAGGCCAACGCCGACGGCATCGACCACTCGGCCGTGCTGGCGTGGGCGCGCGCCGGCGGGGAGGCGCTCCGTCGCATGTCGTGGGCCGAGCGAGCCGCGGCGATCAAGGCCGTCGCGAAGCTGTTCCACACTCACCGTGAGGAGCTGCTCGACCTCGCACAGGCCAACGGCGGCAACACCCGGGGCGACGCGAAGTTCGACGTGGACGGGGCCATCGGCACCCTCTCCGCGTACGCCGCCACCGGCGAGGAGCTCGCGGCGCGTCTCGGCGACCGGAACTTCCTCCTCGACGGCGAGATGGCCCAGCTCACGCGAGCGCCCCGCTTCGGCGGCCAGCACGTGCTCACGCCGCGCCGGGGCGTGGCGGTCCACATCAACGCCTTCAACTTTCCCGCGTGGGGAACCTTCGAGAAGGCCGCCGTGGCCTGGCTCGCCGGGGCTCCCGTGGTCACGAAGCCGGCCACCGCCACGGCCCATGTCACCTTCCGGATGACCGAGCTCCTCGTGGAGTCCGGCCTCCTTCCCGCGGGTGCGTTTCAGCTCGTCTGCGGCTCCACGGGCAACCTGCTCTCCCTGCTCGGCGCTCAGGACTCGCTGGCCTTCACCGGCAGCAACACGACCGGCGCTATGCTGCGCAACACGCCGGGATTCGCCGAGCGTGGCGTGCGCGTGAATGTCGAAGCCGACTCGCTCAACGCGGCGGTGCTGGCCGCCGATGTGGAGGTCGGCTCGGAAGTGTGGAGCACGGCCGTTCGCCATGTGGCTACCGACATGACTCAGAAGGCGGGCCAGAAGTGCACTGCGATCCGCCGGGTGCTGGTGCCGGACACCCTCTGCGACGCGTTCATCGACTCGTTGCGCGAGCAGCTTGGCGGCACCACCCTCGGCAACCCCCTCGTGGATGGCGTGACGATGGGGCCAGTGAGCACCGCGGCCCAGCACCGCGACGTGCTCGCCGGCATCCGCCGGCTCGCCGAAGAGGGGCAACTCGTACACGGCAGCGCCGATCGCGTGGACGGCCACGGCGCCGAGCCCGGCAAGGGCTACTTCGTAGCGCCCACGGTGGTGCGCATGCGCGGCGCGGGTCCTGGAGCGGTTCACGACCACGAGGTGTTCGGCCCCTGCGCCGCGATCCTGCCCTACGACGGTACGGCGCTCGCCGCCGGCGAGGCCGTCGGCCGCGGCTGCGGCAGCCTCATGTCCACGGTGTACAGCGACGACCGGGCCTGGCTCGCCACCATACTCGCCGAAGCCCCGCCGTGGCTGGGCCGGATGATGCTGGTGTCGTCGAAGGTTGCCGATCAGGTCACGGCGCCCGGGATGGTGTTGCCGAACAGCATCCACGGCGGGCCCGGGCGAGCCGGCGGGGGAGAAGAGCTCGGCGGCGAGCGCGGCCTCGGCTTCTACATGCAGCGCACGGCTCTGCAGGGCGACCGCGTGATCCTCGGCAAGTTGCTCGGGCTCGACACGAAGTAGCGACCGGTCACACCGGAGGCAGCGGAAGCCGGAAACCCTCCCGCCGAGCGGCGTCCGCGAGCCGGCCGTCGAAGGTCGCGAACCGATGGCCGTTGGGGCGCCTGCCGGCCCAGGTCAGGGCGGCTGCCAGTTGGAGGGCGTCGGCGGCGCGCAGAGGGTGTACACGAAGCAAGCGCGTTGCCTGTTCCCGCAGCTCATCGGCAGGGACCACCTCCGCCCATGCCTTGGCGAGGTCGGCGAGGAGAGCCCGCGCCGCCTCCGGATCCTCCAAAGTCCGCTCGCGTTCGCGACGAGCGATGGAGGAGAGCACCTCCACCCGCGTGGCCCACCAGACGAGCATGCCCTCCCCAGCCCGTGCCAACTGCGTGGCCGCGCCGGAGAGAGGCTCCTCAACGAGGAGGGGAACGATCGCGGAGCTGTCCCAGAAGATCATCGATCTTCTCGCTCGTCGAGGATCGCCGCTCTCAGGGATCCCGTCGGGTCTGCGGTGCGTCGCTGCGCCCAGAACCCCTCGGGCAACGCGGTCACGGGCAGGCGCACCCCTCCCTCGGCGGCGAGCCGTTCCAGCCCCCAGACACCGTCGGCGTCGATGCCAATCAGCCGCGCGATGGGCGCTCCGCGATCGGTCACGACGACTTCTTCGCCACGAGCGACGTGTCGCAAGTGCTCAGACAGTCGTGCCTTCAGGTCCGAAACGGAAACGGACTTCATGGTCATCTCATTATGACCTGAATAGTCTCGATGACGCTCCGCGTCAAGTGGCCCGGCCGCGCTATGTTCGCCGCCATGAACGCTGTGCCTGCGCTTCGCTCGCTCGCCTTCGCGCTATTCGCGCTCGGTGCGCTCCCCGTCGCGTTTGCCGCAGACCCGCCCTCGAGCCCGGCTGCCGCCGCAGCCCCACCGGCAGCGCCCCCCCCACCGGCGCTCTGCGCAGTGGGCCAACGCTGCGGCGACGCCTGCATCGCATGGACGGAGGTCTGCGCCGTGGGGCTCGCCGCTACCGTGGGGCTGAGCCCGCCCGTTGTGGGCGGAGTCGCAGCGCCGGGCAAGGCCCCCGCCGGGAGCGTGCTCCTCGGTCTCCCCGCCATGCTCCCGCCGCGAGGCCCCTCCTTCCGCCCCGAGGCCCCGGCGTACTGCACCACCGGCAACGGTCGCGACGAGGCGCCCGCCGAGTGCATGGCCTATTACCAACTCGGGGCGGCGGCAGGCCTGATTACCTCCCCCACCGCATTCACCGAAGAGTGCCTGCAGCACAACCGGTGCGCCGGCGTGTGCCTCCAGGCCGGCGAGGTGTGCCCGGCCTTCGAACCTGTCGACACGAGCCGAGCCTCTGGCCATGACGGCGAGCCGCCCGCCGAGGGCTTCCGCTGATGCGGATCGCCGCCGTCCAGCTCGACATCGCTTGGGAGGACAGGGCTGAGAACTTCCGGCGCGCCGAGAGGCGGGTGCAGGAGGCCGCCGCGCTCGGGGCGCAGCTGATTGTGCTCCCCGAGATGTTCGCCCGCGGCTTCTCCATGCGCGCCGCCGCGATGGCCGAACCCCCGGGTGGCGAGACGGAGTCCTTTCTAGTCGAGCTCGCCAGCGGACTCGGCGTGGCCCTCCTCGGCGGGGTGCCGGTGCAGGGCCCGGAGCCCCGGCCGATGAACAGCGCGGTGCTCGCACTTCCGGAGGGCGAGGTGCGCCGGTTTGGCAAGCTCCACAGCTTTTCGTTCGCGGGCGAAGAGACCCACTACGCCTCCACCAACGAAGTGCACACCTTCACGTTCGCCGGGCTGCGCATCACGCCGCTGATCTGCTACGACCTGCGCTTCCCAGAACCCTTCCGCCTCGCCGCCGCCGACACCGACGCGTTCGTGGTGATCGCGAACTGGCCCGAGCGGCGCCGCGCCCACTGGAGCGCGCTACTGCGAGCCCGCGCAATCGAGAATCAGGCCTTCGTCGTGGGCGTGAACCGCTGCGGCGACGGCGACGGCCTGCACTACAGCGGCGACAGCACGATCCTGTCGCCGTGGGGCGAAGCCTTGATCTCGGCCGCCGAGCAGGAGACCGTGCTCGCGGCCGACCTCGACCCGGCAGCCATCTCCTCGGCCCGCGCCGATTTCCCCGCGCTCCGCGACCGGCGGCCCGACGGGTACCGGCGGGCGTAGCCGAAGGTGGCTCCGCCTAAAACCACCCCGCCCGTGCCAATGTGACCGACAGCCGCGTGGGCTCGTCGTGCCACGGCAGGCGCGTGAGCAACGACTCTGCCTCGGCACAGCGCCCCAGCGCGCCCAGCGCCCACGCAAGGTCGAGGGCGGCGCCGAGATGCCGGCCGGTGTGCAGCCGATCGACGTGGGGCGCCAACGCTGTCACCACGGCGGCCGCGTCGTTGATGGCAACCCCGCAGCGTGCGCGTCGTGTGGCTTCGGAAAAGTCACCCATGGTGGCTCCGGCGTGGGGAAACGCTACCACGGACACTAGGCAGGCCGCACGGGTTCCGCTGTTCCCGCCCACGTCGATGCGGTTCGCCGCGCAGGACGCGGCGCCGGTGGGGCGTAGGTCCCTTGGCAGCCGGCGGCCTCGGAAGGGGCAACGTACGGAAAAGCCAACGTTGGCACAGGGCCCTGCCGCTATTGGCCGCCCCTCCGCTCGCCCCGCAGCGGGGCTCGGTCGGCTCGGCCAACAGCGTGACCCAGCCCGTCACCGCGCCGTGCAGCCGCGGTGCCCAACGGGGAGTGGCCGAGCTGCCAAGAGACTCCGCTGGGCTTGCTGCAGCGGCTCCGCACGGCGCGTGTTCATAGCCCGGGCCGCGCGGGTTCCCGCTGCACTCACAAGCCCAGAGTAGCCCGCAGCGCCGCGACGATCTCGCCGTACCGCTCGGGGTTCTCCACCGCGGTGATGCCGAAGCGGTACAGCAGGTGGCCGTGGCTGCGGGTGAGCTCGCGCACTTCGGCGCCCACCTCCATCGGCGCGCGGTCCGGCACACCAAGCCGAAGTCGCAGAGCGCCGCCCTCCACGAAAACCAGCGGAAAGGCCGAAGGAGCGCTCACCAGCCACTCGTCGGGGTGGAGGTCTACGAGCCGCACCTCGCCCTGCGTGAGCGACACGGGACCGCCGGTGGGGGGAAGCGCTTCCAGTACCAAGCCACCCGCTCCCGCCTCGCTCTTGCGCCACCCGTCGATGAACCCGAGGAGCACGCCACCCTGGCTGCGATCCGGAACGGCCACGCCGCTTCGGAGCACGCTCGCCTCGAACGTCCAGCTCTCGCCCTCCACGCTCAGCCAGCAGCGCAGGTCGGTGCCCGCGCTCGGAGGGCTGCCACTCACGGAAAGCACCAGTCCGCCCCGCTCTACCCGCACCACCTGACCCCGCATCACGGCAGCGCCCCGCGGCAACACTTCCACGGCGCATCGCGACTCCGCGGCGGCTTCGAGGATGCGGCGAGGGTCGTCCATGGGTGGCGGCAGCTATCCCGGCTGGGCTACACGGGCCGCATGCGGGTCGCTCACATCACCGACATCCACGTGGAACGGGTTCCAGGCGTGTCGCAGTGCATGAACAAGCGGGCGGCCGGGGCGGTGAACCTCTACGTTTTGGGCCGCGCCAGCCACTTCACGCGGGCCTCGCAAGAGGCGCTGGTGGCCGCCGTCGTCGCCGCCGAACCCGACCTCGTCCTGTGTACGGGCGACCTCACCGCTACCGCGACCGAGGCCGAGTTCCTCGGGGCCGCAGAGTTGCTCGCCCCTCTGCGCGACCGTTTCGACTGGCTGGTGATCCCCGGCAACCACGACGTGTACACCGACGAGAGCGTGGGCCGCTTCGCAAAGCACTTCGGCGTGGTGGCGCCCGTGCGCGTGGAGCGCCGCGGCACGTGGGACCTTGTGCTGGTCAACGTGTGCCACCCCGATTGGCTCTCCCGCGGCTGGCTCGGCAAGGGGGGCCTCGGGGAGCTGGAGGCGGCGCTTGCCGCCGGCGAGCGACCCGCGATGGTGGCGCTCCACTACCCGCTGCGAAACCGGCACGGGGAGCGGTATGGTCCGGCCACGCGCGCGTGCAGCGATGCCGAGGCGATCGAGGCCATTTGCACCCGCCACGCGCGGGTGCGCTGGGTCTGCCATGGGCACGAACACCACGGTTTTCGCACCGCGGCGCCCCGCTCCGGCGATGACCTCCCCATCCTCAACCCCGGCGCCGGCGGGTACGCGTTCCTTCCCGAGCGCGGGCGCACCGCACACTTTTGCGTCTACGAGCTCGACGATAGCGCGCTCGTAGGGGTGGAACGGCAGGCCTTCGGGGGTGAACGGTTCGCTCCCGAGACAGGCGGCGCGTTCGCAACGGGTGGGTGAGAAAAGCGGGCGCACCTGAGGAATCGGGCGACGCCGCCGCCTCCCGGCGGCCTTCGTTGCGGCGCTACGTCGCGGCCGGGGCCGAGGCGCGGATCAGGCCAGCCACACTTTCGGGCAACGCCACCAGCTTGCCGCTGCGGTCTACGCACACGAGCTGCACGGTGCCTTCGACCATCGCTTGTTTGCCTCCCGCCCGCCAGACCGACTGCTCGAAGACGGCTCGGTAGTCGCTCTCCATGCGAACGATGGTGCGCACCTCGAGCCGGTCGCCGAGCCCCGCGGGTTCGCGGAAGCTGAGCGCGCACTTGTACACCACGAACCCGATGCCTTCGTCGCGCCACAGCCGCACCAGCTCCTCGGGGCCGAGCAGGTGTTCGCGGGCTCGTTCGAAATAACGCAGGTAGTTGGCGTGGTACACGGCCCCGCTGAGGTCGGTGTCCTCGTAGTAGATCTGCAGCGGCGTGGAGTGGCTCACTCGGGGTTCTCGTCGCGGAGCCCGTACTCCTTCATCTTCAGTTGCAGCGCCTTCCGCGAGATGTCGAGCCGCCGCGCGGTGCGGGTGACGTTGCCGCCCTCTTGCGCCAACGACCGCAGAATCAGGTCGCGTTCGAGCCGGACCGTGTGCACGCGCACGTACTCCTTGAGGCGGATGCCGCCTGTCTCGCTGGCGGCTGGGACCTCGGGCGCAACGGGTGCGGTGGGCGCACCGGTGGGGAGCACGTCGCGTGAGAGGTGGCCCTCCTCCGCCAGGAGTACCCCTCGCTCAATCGTGTTCTCCAGCTCCCGGATGTTGCCGGGCCAGTTCCATTGCACCAGATGGTCCATCACGTCGTCATCGATCTGGGTCACGTTCATGCCGAGGCGTTCGTTGAAGCGGCGCACGAAGTGCTGGATCAGGAGGGGGATGTCTTCGCGGCGCTCGCGGAGGGGGGGCAGGCGGATCGGCACGACGGCGAGGCGGTAGTAGAGGTCGTCGCGGAACTGCCCGGAGGCCACGAGGGCCTGCAAGTCTACGTTGGTGGCGGCTACAACCCGCACATCCACCTTCAGGGGGCGCGTGCCGCCCACGCGGTCGATGGTGCGCTCCTGCAGGGCCCGGAGGAGCTTCACCTGGAGGTCTCGGCCCAGCTCGCCCACCTCGTCGAGAAACAGGGTGCCGCCGTCGGCGAGCTCAAACTTGCCGGGTTTGCTAGTGGCCGCCCCGGTGAAGGCTCCCTTCTCATGCCCGAACAGCTCACTCTCGAAGAGCGCTTCGGGGATGGCGCCGCAATTCACGGTCACGAACGGGCCGGCACGCCGCCCGCTTTCGGAGTGCAGCGCGCGGGCGACCAGCTCCTTGCCGGTGCCGCTCTCGCCGATGAGCAGCACGGTGGAGGGCGAGTCGGCCACACGCTCCACAAGATTGTACACCCGGCGCATCGCAGCGGTGCGCCCGATGAGATCGAAGCGGCCGGCGTCGGCGCCGAAGAGCGTGTCGTCCAACCAGCTGCGCCGCCGGGCCTGTTCTACTCGCAGGGCCTTGTCGACGGCCTGCTTCAGCTCGTCGAGGTCGAAGGGTTTGGTGATGAAGTCTTGGGCACCTAGCTTCAGCGCCTCGACGGCCGTATCCACCGTGCCGTGGGCGGTGATGAGCACGACGGGCAGCCCGGGCTGCTCGCGTGTGCACCAAGCGAGCAGCTCGAGGCCGCTCATGCCGGGCATCTTCAGGTCGCTGATCACCAGATCGAACGGGGCTCCGGTCAGGGCGCTCACCGCCTCGGCGCCGTCGCTCGCGGTAGAAACGTCGTGCCCCTCACGCGAAAGGTGGGCTTTCAGGACGGTGCGGATGGAGGGTTCGTCGTCGACGACGAGGATGCGGGGGCGCATCCGCGGCTGCTAACCGGGCCCGTCAGAAGCTTGTGGTAATCCGTGACAATGCCTTTCTCGCCTCGCGCGTACTCGGTATAGTTTCCCGCCCAAGGAGGCCCATGCGCTCGATCGTCTCCTCCGCCCTCGCCGCCGTGACCGTCTTGGTGTTGGCGGCGGGCTCCTCCCCTGCTGCTGCGGCCCCTTCCCCGGCGGGGGTGGCCATCGATTTCTCCCTGCGAAACCTCGAAGGGCAGCAGGTTTCGCTTTCCCAGCACAAGGGGAAGGTCGTGCTGGTCAACTTCTGGGCCACGTGGTGCATCCCCTGCCAGGTCGAGATGCCCACGCTTCAGCGGTTGCACACGGAGCTGGGCCCGAAGGGCCTCGTGGTGTTGGGCATCGCCACCGACGACCCGCGGCAGGAGGCGCTGATCAAGCCGATCGTAAAGGCGAAGGGCGTCACCTACCCCATCCTTCGGGACCCCGACACGCGCGTGGTGTCGCAGTTCAACCCCAGCAAGAGCCTGCCGTTCTCGGCGCTAGTGGGCAAGGACGGCAAAATCGCTTCGGTCTACGCCGGCCTCAAGCCTGGCGACGCCGAGGCCATGCACGCCGAAATTCTGGCGCTTTTGGCGAAGTAGGCGAGTGCCGGTGTTCCCTCCGCTCGTCGCGCTCCTGTGCTCGTTGGTGGCGCCGCTGCGTGCGGAGGAGCTCGGCTCCTTCGAAGTGCCCGCCGGCCCGGCGCCAGAGGTCGGGTCGCTGCAGGGCGGCGCCACCCATGGCCTCGAGGAGTTCCGGTTCCGGCACTACGAGTCGCCGGACCGGTTGTCGGCCTTCCCTGACGAACCCGTGTTCGACTACGAAGAGGTGGTTCAACGCCTCCAGATCAGCGGCGGCAGCTCGTTGTTGACGCTCGGAATCCAGGGCGACGCCGTGGCGCTCTTCTCCAATGAGTACATCCTCGACGGCGAACGGGAGATCGAGCGCCCGTTGTGGGGAACTGGATTGTCGGGGCCCCACGAAAACTGGTGGTTCGGCATTGAAAAGTTGTGGCTGCAGGGTCAGTCGGGCCGACTGAGCTGGACGCTGGGCGACAGCTACGCCGCCTTCGGCAAGGGCCTCGCGCTCAACGTGGTGAAGAACACCGATATCGACGTGGACACCTCGCTTCGCGGCGTTCACGCGACGCTGAGTTCAGCGAACGCGGAGCTGAGGCTCGTGGAGGCGGTAACGAACCCCCAGCAGCTTCGGTTGGAGAACCCGAACGTGGCGATGCAGGCCGACTTGCCGCATGCGATCCACGGCGTGCGTGCCGACTGGTATGGGCGCGCTCACCTCGGCGCCCACGCGGTGATCTACCAGTTCGCGCGGGCTGTAGATCCGCTGGGCTCACCGCTCGCCGCGTGGCCGTCGGGGATCGATGCCGCCGTGGTGGGGGCCTCGGGCGAGATGAGCGGCGTGGGGCCCTTCGATCTGGCCGCAGAGATCGATTGGATCGACTACGGCGCGCCCGAGGTGGAGGCGTCGGGCGGCTACGCCGGCTACCTGTCTGCTACGGCCTACCCGGGCCGCGCCAGCGTGCTGCTCGAAGGCAAGCTTTACAAGGACGCGGAGCACCTGAACGTCTTCAGCGGCGGGCAGGGGTACGAGCTCGCGGCCGGCCCTTCGTTGGAGTACGAACGTGCCATCACCGAAGACAGTTCGGCGGCGCTCAACAGCAACGACATCGTGGGGGGTCGGGCGCGCGCCGACTTCAACCTCGGCACGGAAGCGTCTACGCTGTCGCCCTATGTGTCGCTGCTCGCGTTGCGCGACAACGACCTCGGGGGGGTGCACTTCAACACCACCCCGGAAACCGTCGTGCACGGCGTGGGGGGTGTCACCTTCGTTCGCGGGGAGCTGCACCTCCTCGCCAACGCCGGCTACCGCACCGACCTTCGTGACGACGCCCCTACCGAGAACGGTGGCGATACGACCATGCACGCCGATGTCGCGCTCACCGTGCCGATCAGCCGCACGCTCACGATCGAGATCGCGCCCACCGTGCTGCGGTACCACTGGGGTGAAAACCCCGTGCAGCAGGCCGACTACACCGACGTGTCGAACACGCTCGCGCTGAAGCTAGGCGCGCCCTGGATTGTGCTGGTCTACACCGACTTCAGCGACAACGAGTTGATCAACTCCATCGGAAACCTCGCGGACGACCTCTATGGCGCCGCGGAGGTGCAGTGGCAGCCCACCAACGCCATCACCGTCAAGGCTTTCTACGGCTCGTACCGGGCCGGCATCCGCTGCGCCGGAGGGCAATGCCGCACCCTGCCAGGTTTCAGTGGCGCACGCGCATCATTAACCGCAAACTTCTGAGGAAAGTCCGATGATTCTGCCCCTAATCGCTCTGCTCGTCGCGCCCGTGGAGGCCGCCTCGGTCCGGGTGTCGGAATGGACGAGCAGCTCCAGCGCCGCCCCCACCGACGCTCGCAGCTTCGAGGTCAGCAACCTGAGTGACAGCAAGCTCGGCTCCGCTTGGGTGGAGGGCGAAGACGGCGCCGGTCTCGGCTCGTGGGTGATGGCCGACTTCGGCTCCGCGCGCACGCTCAACACGATTTCCGTTTGGGGGAGCCACTGGTACAATGTGGACTATTTCGGGCACTACGCGCGGCCGAAGACGATTGTGGCCGAGTACGCCGACGGCAAGACCGAGGAGTTCACGCTCCACGACGAGCAGAAGGTTCAGGTGCTCCGGCTCAAGGCCCCGGTGCAGACGCAGACCGTGAAGTTCCGAGTGAGGGCGGTCTACTCGGGAAAGGGCCCCGACACGGGCATCAGCGAAGTGAAGTTCTTCGACAGCGCTGTTGAGGGCCCGTTCACCGCGGCGAGCGTGTCGGCGTCGAGCGAGGCGGTAGGCGATGCCGACGGCAACTACGGCGGGCAGAACGCCAGCGACGGCATCGTGGACTCCATGTGGTGCGAGGGAAACACGTCATCGGACGGCACGGGTGAGTGGCTCGAGCTCGCGCTGGGAACGAAGCGGCAGGTCAGCGGGATCAAGGTCCGCGCGGGCGCTCCTACCCTGGACCTGTTCAAGGCGGTGAACAGGCCCACCACGGCGAGCCTGCGCTTCAGCGACGGCTCTAGCGAGTCGATCGTGTTCAAGGACATGCTGTTCGAGCAGACCTTCACGTTCTCTCCTCGCACCATCGACCGTGTGAAGCTCAACTTCACCGGCGTGAAGAAGGGGGAGAAATACGACGACCTGTGCGTCTCCGAGATCACTTTGGTGCCCTGAGGGTACGGATGGCCGTTCTTTGACGCAAACCAGTGGCATGTCAGCTATGTTCAGATGTCGGAGTGAACCATGCGCCTGCGCCTCCTCGGCCCCGTCCTGCTAGTCGCCGCCTGCGAGAACGAATACGACAAGCTCAGCCTCGCAGACCGAGTGGAGGAGTTCGACCAGGCCCCATCGAACATGGTGGACATCCTCTGGGTGATCGACGACAGCACGTCGATGAACGAAGAGCAGGCGGCGGTGCAGGCGGCTGGGGCAGATTTCGTGGCCCAGCTCGATTCCGCCGACATGGACTTTCATCTCGGCCTCATCACCACCGACGGCGACTCGAAGAACACCAAGTCGGGTGTGCTGCTTGGCAGCCCGCCGTACCTCACCTCCGAGTGCCGACTGGACGGCGACTTTGCGGACTGCACCTACTCCAGCGACTTCTCCGATCGGGTCGTGCAGGGCACCGGCGGAAGCGACCAGGAGAAGGGTCTGGAGGTGTCACTCACCGCGGTGAGCCGCCCCCTCGCCGAAACCTGGAACGCGGGCTTCGTGAGGCCCGATGCGCTTCTGATGATCATCGTACTCACCGACGAGAACGACTGCTCGGATGGGGGGCGGCTGGGCCCCAATGCCACGGGCGAGGACTGCTACACCCACTACGATGAGCTCACCCCAGTGGGCGACATTGTCGCCGATCTCCGGGATGCCAAGGAGGCGTTCGGCAGCGGGGGCGTGGTGATGAGTGGGATCATCGGGCCGGAACAGACGGAGCAGTGCGACTTTGCGGTGGCCGGTCGCCGCTACGACGAGGCGATCCGGATGCTCGGCGGGGTGGTGGCCGACATCTGCCTCGCCGACTACGCCCCGATCATGCAGTCGCTCGGCCTTGCCGCGACCGGCATCAGCAGCACCTTCCAGCTCGAGTACGCGGCCAAGTATTACCCCGACGACCCCGAAACCGAGCTGGACGAGAGCGACGACAATCCCAAGGTCACGGTGACCGACGCCGACGGCGTGGAGACCACGGTTCCGGACGATCCGGAGAGCGGGTGGACGTACCTCGATGATTACGCCCAGATCCAGTTCAACGGCGAAGCCGTTCCCTCGCGCGGTGCTCACATTGAGGTGCGGTATCACTCCACCGGGCCGGTCCCGGAGCCCCCGGCGAGCACGTCGGCTGGGTAGGTCGAGGTCGCAGGTGATCCGCGTGGTGTGCGCCGTCGTGGTGCGCGCCGGGCGGGTGTTGGTGGCAAGACGCGGCCCGACGATGCCGCACTCTGGCACGTGGGAGTTTCCCGGCGGCAAGGTGGAGGCCGGGGAGAGTGACGAGGCCGCGCTGATCCGAGAGCTCCGCGAGGAGCTGGAGTGGTCGGTGGAGGTGGGCGCTTGCGTAGGGGAGGGCACCACGGGCCGGGTGCATCTCGTGGGCTACCTCGCCACCGCCGACGGAGAACCGGTGCTCGGGGAACACGACGCCGTCGAGTGGCGAGCACCTTCGGAGTTGCCGGCGCTCGAGTGGGCGCCGGCCGACGGGCCCATCGTGGCGGGCGTTCTGCGATGGGCAGCGGGCGGCGCGGCGAACTAATCGGCGATCGGGTGATCGAACGGATTTTCGGTGGACGCGCGGGCCCGTGCCGCAGGCCCGGGCCCGCCTTCGCCCATGAAGCGGAAGCCGCGGGCGCTGAGCCAGGCCCACAACCGGTTTTTTGCCCGCGGCGCCAACCACCGGCGCGTGGGCGCCCACAAGAGGGCGAGACCCGCCAGATCGCTGAGGTAGCCGGGCGTGATGAGCAAGGTGGCGCCAACCAAGGCGAGCACTCCCTCCACGATCTTGTCCGCGGGCGGCTCGCCGCGCTTCAGCCCCTCAAACAGCTCGCGCAGCACGGTGGACCCTGCTCGCTTTCCCATCCACGCGCCGAGGAGTCCCGCGAGCAGCAGGGAGAGGACCGTCTCGGTGGCGCCGATGCGCTGGCCGACTTGGATGATCAGCCACGTCTCCACGGCGGGGATGACCGTGAAACTGCCGAACAACAGGAGGGCGAACCTCATCCAGCCTCCTCCCGCTTCACGGCTTGCCACCAGGCTTCCAGTTGCTCGGCGCCGGCGCTGCCGGGCTCGATACCGGCCGCTGCGGCCAGCGCTTCCACCCCCCGGAAGCGCCTCTCGAAGCGCGCATTCGCCATCCGCAACGCGTCTTCTCCTGCCACCCCGAGGTAGCGCCCCACGTTGGCGGTTGCGAGCAGGAGGTCGCCGTATTCGTGGGCAACCGCTTCCGGGTTGCCGCTCCGGATGGCCTCCGCCAACTCGGCGCGTTCTTCATCCATCTTGGCCAGCACCGCCGCAAGATCCGGCCAGTCGAAGCCGACGCCCGCCACCTTTTCGGCCACCCGATGGGCTCGCGCGAGAGCTGGCAGGGTGAGGGGAACCCCATCCACACGCGAACGGCCCGCGCGCGCCTTCTGTTTCTCCCAAGCCGCGTTGGTGCCCGCTCCGTCCGCGCTGGCGCCGCCGAAGATGTGGGGGTGGCGCTCGACCATTTTGGAGCGAATCCCCTCGGCCACTTCGTCGAGACTGAAGTCGCCTCGCTCGGAGTACAGCTCAGCGAGGAAGACGAGCTGAAAGAGCACGTCGCCCAGCTCCTCGCGCACGTCGTTTGGCACGTCGGCGTCGAGGGCGGCGACTAGCTCGGCGGTTTCTTCCTGAAGGTAGAGGCGCATCGAGTGTACGGTCTGCGCGCGGTCCCAGGGGCATTCTTGGCGCAGTTGTGCCACGAGGCGGCGGAGCTCATCGACCTTGCTCACGCCGAGGCTACTCGGCGGGAATGGTGACGGCCACCGTCGTGAGGTGGGAGATCACGATGTCGCCCATCATCATCTCTCCGTCGCCCTGCGCCACCACGCTCCCGGCCAACGTCCAGCCCGAGGTTTCGGGCAGCTCGGCGACGTATACGTTCCGGGTGGATCCCGGTGCCACATCGTTCCGCGCCAGGTTGAGCACGGCGCTGCCTTCAGCCTCGAAGGTGCCGAGGTACACCATCGTCTCCACGGACTCGCCGTTGATCGTGTCGCCCACGCTTTGCTGCGGCGTGAGCGCGTCGGTGTAGGTGAGGGTGTCGACCGCATCGCCCAACGAGGTTTCGAAGGCGGTGGTGACGGTGAGCGTGCCGAAGGTGCCGACGGTGGCGGGGGAGCCCTTCTTCAGCGTCACGCTGCCGGCGTTCGGAACCAGCTCCACGTTTTGGGTGTGCGTTTCGCCCGCCACCAGCGTGATGGGCCCGTAGGGCACGGAGTAGTCACTGTCCCCGTAAGGGAGCACGTAGAACGACCACACCGCAGGGTCCAGCTCCACGAGCTGGAAGTTGCCCGAGCTGTCCGACGGCACAGTGAGACAGATGTCGCGACAAACGTTCACTCGGTAGTGGTCGGCCGGGCCGCCGCCGGGGACGGTGATGGTGCCGCTCACGTTGGCCAGATTGGGGTCGGTTCCCGTGTCTGCGTCTGCATCCGTGTCTGCATCGGTGTCGGTTTCGCCGCCGGCGGCGTCGGGGACGGAATCCTCCGATTCGTTGCCGGTGCAGGCGATGGCGACGAGGGCCACGTAGAGGGGAATACGCTTCATGCGCGACACGTACACGATCCTGGGGGCCCCCACAAGGCGAAATTGCCGGCGGACGAGTTACGGTGGGGGGCAATGAGCACCCCGGCCCCCACCGCACCGGAAGCCTTCGGGCCGTACCAGTTGCTCGAGAAGATCGCCACGGGCGGCATGGCCGATGTCTTCCGCGCCCGCGCGCACGGGGCGATGGGCTTCGAAAAGATTCTCGTGGTGAAGCGGATCCTCGATCAGCTCGCCCGCGACGACGAGTTTCGCGATCTGTTCAAGAATGAGGCGCGCATCGCGGCGGAGCTCACGCACGTGAACATCGTGCAGGTGTTCGAGCTGGGGCAGCACGATGAACATCTCTACATCGCGATGGAGTACGTTCACGGGCTCGACCTCGCTCGGCTGGCCACCCGCGCTCGCACGGCGGGCGACTTTCCGGTGAACCTCGCGTTGTTCATCGTAGGCGAGGTGCTCAAGGCGCTCGCCTACGCCCACGTGCATGCCGACGAGGCCGGGAACCCCCTGCACCTCGTCCACTGCGACATCTCCCCCCAAAACGTGCTGATCAGCTTCTCGGGTGAGGTGAAGCTCACCGACTTCGGCATCAGCCGGGCGGCCATCCAAAAGGCCGACCAGAACGTGATCCGCGGCAAGTACAGCTTCATGTCGCCGGAGCAGGCCGAGTCGCGCCCGCTCGACGGCCGGAGCGACCTCTTCTCGTTGGGCACGATGCTCTACGAGCTGCTCACCGGCAGGCGCTTGTTCAAAGCCGCAAGCCGGGAGGAGACACTGCGGCGGGTGGTCAACGCCGAGGTGCCGAGCCCGCGCCCCTACCGCAAGGAGATCAGCGAGGAGTTGGAGGGTTTTCTCCTCAAAACGCTGTCGCGACACCCGTCGGATCGGTGGGCCGATGCGCAGGACATGTACGAGGCCCTCTCCACGATCATCCTCAGTGAGGGCCATCGCGCCACCAACACCGACCTCGCAGCGTTCCTGCGCGATGTGATTGAAGCCGCCAACGCGGCCGCGAACCCGGTGGCAACCGCGCGGGCACCTTCCGCCATCCGTTTGGCGCCACCCTCCCCGGTGGTGGTCCTGGCCATCGAGGCCTCGCCGCCCCCGCGGTCGATCGCTTCGCCGCGACAGTCGCTCGCGGCGCTCACTCAAGAGTGGGCCGGCGTGCTCGCGGAGGCCCAGGGCGACGTGTGGGAGCGAGGGGAGGGCAGCATGCTCGTGGTGTGGACCGCCTCAAATGGCTTCCGCGAAACCGTGGGGATGGTGGTGAGCTCGGCCCGGGAGCTGCATCGGCTCACCCAGCAGGCGGGGTACCGCCTCTCGGCGGGCATCGCTCCGGGGGTGGCGCGCATCCGCAGCGACAACCACCGGCCGGCAGACGGTTGGGAGCTTGCGGGGCCGTTCTACCTGGCCCGTTGGATGATGAATCTCAGCGCGCACCGAGGGCGGGTGTTGCTCACCGAGGTGGGCGCCAAGCAGATCGACACCCCGACGGTGATGTTGGGGCGGATTCCGATTCAGGGGAATCGATACATCAATCTGCATGAGGTTGCGTAGCTCTCGATCCGCTGTTCGGCCGCCGCAGGACGCGGTGCCGTTGGCGCGGGGATCCGCCGAGGCTGGGTCGGTGCGGGGGGCCGGGTCGGGATGGGGGCGACGGGTCCTGCCGCCGCAGTCCGCCCCGACGTTCGGCCCGCGGCGGGCCTCAGTCGGGGCGGACCGCAGCGTCACCCAGCCCGTGGGCACTTCGAGCCGGCCAGCGGAGGAGAGCGCGGCGGGCGTAGCCCGCTGAGGCTGGCTGCAGGCTGGGGTTGGTGGGCGAGGGGGCGCCGGCGCCCCGGCGGGCGCGAGGGGGGGGGGGCGGCGTGGAGGGGGCGGCGCGGGGCGGGCGCCCTTTCCTCCACGAGCGAGTTCGGTTAGCGACCTCCAGTGCAGCAGGAACCTCAGGAAACGTCGACCGGCCTCGATGCCGCGCGGGAGCGTGTGGCGGACGCCATGGTCTGGACCGCTACGATTCTGGGCGCCCCCGCCGTGGCGCTCGGTGTGATCGCCTCGGAGTCGGCAGGCGCCCACCTGTTGGCGGCGGCCGCGAGCCTGATCTATTTTTTGGTCCTCGTCGCCCAGTTCTGGAGGCCGGCGGGCTCTGCATTCCGCAAGGCGACCTTAGTGCTGGGCACGCACCTCTTCGGCCTAGCCGTGTTGCTGGACGTCGGTCCGCTCGGGGCCGGGCTCATGTGGTTGGTGGGGAGCACCGTGGCGGCGGCGGCCTTGTTCAACCCTCTTGGCGTGCGGATCGCGCTGGGCGCCCATCTGCTGAGCGTGTGCGGGGCGAGTTGGGTGTTCCTGTCGATTCCCAACAAGTTCTACGATTTCCCTCACGGCGGGAAGGGGTGGATCGCCAGCGCCGCCGGCAGCGTTTTCCTCGGCGGTGTCCTGTCGGTGGCCACCGGACGCCTCCTTGGCGATCTCTCGAAGCATATCGAGGAGCTGAGGGAGGAGACCCGTCGGCGTGCGGTGCTGGAGGCGCAGCTCGAACAACGCGTGATCGAGCGCACTGCCGACTTGGCGGTCGCTAATGCCGACCTCGAACGTTTCGCGCGAGCGGCCTCCCACGACCTGCGCAGCCCGCTGCAGGTGATCTCCGGCTCCGCAGAATTGCTCCTGCTGGGCATCGGTGGCACAGCACGCGAGCAGCGCCCCCACGTGGAACGGATCCTCGCCGCGTGCACGCGGGCGGGCGGCACCGTCCGGGCCTTGCTCGCGCTCGCGCGGGCCGGTGGAGCGCCCCTGCAACGGCAGAGGGTCGACCTCTCGATGCTCGTGAACGCCCACCTCGATGATCTCGTCGGAGAGGAGGCAGAACGCGTCGTGGAGAGGGCGATTCAGAAGGGTGTCGTCGCCGATGCCGACCCCGACCTCGTGACGCTTATCCTCCAGAACCTTCTCTCCAACGCTTGGAAGTTTTCCTCCACTCGCGGCGAGAGCCGGATCGAGTTCGGGGTGGAGCCCGGCGAGCACGGCCGCACCTACTTCGTGCGCGACAATGGCGTGGGCTTCGCGTCGAGCGAAGCGCAACAGATGTTCCAAGAGTTCGCAAGGCTCCATCGGGACCCCTCGTTCCCGGGCCTCGGTCTCGGGCTCGCGACGGTGGCGCGCGCCGTCGGTCGGCATCGCGGCGCCGTCTGGGCCGAGGGCGCTGTAGGGGTGGGAGCGGTGGTGCGGTTCACCTTGGGCGAGGAGCCCGGCAATGGGGGCTCGGCCGGGGCCTGAAGGGCTGCGATCAGATCCGAGTGAGCGCCATCAGGTGGAAGGTGGACAGTTGGCTCGGCTCCTCAAGTAGATTGTCGGCCACGACCTGCAGTTCCGTGGCGCTGGACTTGCACAGCTGCCGTCGAAATGGTCGAAGTCCACTTCGCCGCGCAGGGCCCAGCCCTCCACCTGGTCGTTCTACAACCGGACCGCAACCACGGTGTAGGTCGCGGGGTGCTCGGAGTCTTCGGCAGCAGTCGCCGCGAGAACCACGAGTTCTTCGTCGTCGTCACCCTCGATATCGAGCGCACCCTTCCACACGCCGGTGCTGGGCGAATAGAGGTCGAGGGTGATGTCTCGGCCATCACACTCCCCTTCCCATGTTCCGGCGAGATCACAGCCGCCAACTAAGGGTAGCGTCAGCATGGGAGATCCTCGACGATCCGTAGTCGGTCGAGGCGAAACGTGCGATCCGCGGCGCGCAGGTGGCAGAACGCGCGCACTCGCGAGCGACTGACGCGCTGAATCGTGAGGGTGCGTCGGGTGGGGGGCTCGTCGGGGGTGAGGACCGAGGGGTAGTCCACCACGATGGGGGTGCCGCGCGCGCGCGCGGCATTCAGGCGCGCGACCACGGCGCTCACCTCGCCCTCGGTGCGGCGGCGGGAGAGCAGCTGAGCGCTACCCAGACTGAGACCACCCTCGGGGTCTGCCGCGTCGGCGAGGTGCCAGGCAAGGTGCCAGGTGGCGAGCGCGTCGTCGAGGGCGCGGTGCGCGCGCTCCCGTTGGAGGTGGAAGCGAGTGCAGAGGGAGGAGAGGCGGTGGTCGCCGAAGCCGAGCACGCGCCGCGCGAGACCGAGGGTGTCCAGCACCGGCCGCGGCGGAAGCTGAAGGCCGGCGGCGGCGCACTCGTGGGCGAGGAAGCCCATGTCGAAGGGTGCGTTGTGGGCCACGATCACGGCGCCCTCCACCAGCGCTGTCAGGCGGGGAACCAGATCGGCGAAGCGCGGCTGGTTGGCCAGCATCGAGTCGGTGATGCCGTGGATGTGGGTGGCGGCCACCGGTCGTTCAGGGTTGACCAACGAGCTCCAGGAGCGGGGCGTCTCGCCCCGCCGACCCACGACGACGGCCATCTCGATCACCCGGTCGCCGCGCTGGGGTGAGAGGCCCGTGGTCTCCAGATCGATGGCCGCGAGCGGCAGTTCGCGGAGCAGGCGGTCTTCGAGCGGCGGCGGGTTGGGCGTCACTCCGGCTCGATGGGCTCGCGCATGAAGCTGGGGATGCCCGGCGGGGTGAAGACGCCGTCCGCGTTGGCGTCCACCCAAATGGGGTTGGTGAGCGCGAAGGGAATCACGGGGCCCTCGCGGGGGATCGGGGCCCCAGGAGACACGAACGCACCGACCCCCGGCACCGACCCCAGCGCCTCGACGACGACGTCTTGCAGCTCCACGGCGGGGATGTCCACCGGCGAAAACAAGGGCGAGAGGTCGCCGTTGCCCATCGCGATGACCACGAACCAACTGTCCGCAGTGACCTCCACTTCGAAGTCATGGCGCATGCGCACCACATCTTCGTCGAGCCCCTCCCATTCGTGCACGAGCACGCCGTTCTGGTAGAGCTCCACGCGGTCCACGGCCATCCAAGTCGGCGCCTGCACCTCGATCGAGAAGTTCACCTTCCCATCCGTAGGGGTCACGGTGTCGCCGACGATGGCCCCCTCCTGCGTGGTGAACCGGACGAAGGGGCCGTAGCTGGCCACGACATGGCCGGCCTTCACGGCGTCGGCCACCTCCTGCTCGTCGAGGCTGCTCGGGTCGTCGTGACCCACGAAAACGTAGTTGCGAGGGCAGCCGGCTTCGATGGAGAAGCGGCCGTGGGTGTCGGAGTTGCCCAGCGCGGTCAGGCGGATGCCGCTGTTGAGCAGCGAGAACCAGTCGTCCACTTGGCCATCCTGCCCGTAGCCGAGCCGGTACACGTCCTGTTCGAGGTCGAGCTGCTCTTGCGCGGTCCGCTCCACGAGGTCGTAGTTGGTGACCTCCCCGCCCGCGGCGAATGTGTCGAGCTCGGGTTGGGTGGGGGTGCGGATCATCTCGAACCGCTTGCCGTTGAGGAGCTCCAGCGCTTCGAACGCGGTGCTGAAGTTGTTCGCCTCCTTGAGGATGGGGTTGGCGAAGGAGAGCACCGGGGTTTCCACGCGCCCGTTGTAGGCGTTGTACCCAAACTGATCGAAGTAGCCGAGGATGCCGTCGCGGGGGTGAGCCACGAATCGGAGGGGTTCGTACCCCGCTCGCACGCCCAGATCTTCCAGCTCGCCGAGGATTTCGGCGGGGGGCATGCCTGTCCAGTCGAAGGCGCCGCTCTGATCGGCCAAGGTGTCGAAGCCGAGGGGCATCCCGATGAAGTGTCCCACCTCCAAGGTGGTGGTCTCCAAACCCACGGCCGTTTTCACCCATGGCTCCAACCCGAGCTCCTCCACCACCGGGGCGTAGTCGGTGAGGTAGTCATGGTCGGAGGACGCGAAGAACTCCACCCCCTCCGACACCATGGTGATCACTCGGTTTTCGAGCGACACGCCGCTGTCGAAGCTGTGGCTGGCGTGTACGTGAAAGTCGGCGCTCACCCACCCGTCGGTTTCCACCGTGCGGAGCACCTGGAGCGTGAGCTCGGCGCGCCCGTCCGCACGGATTTCGAACGTCTCGGACTCGCCCAGCTCGTACTCGAGCCCACGCGTGGCCACAGCGTGGTAGCGGCCGGGCGGCAGCGTGGCGGTCCCCGTGCCGTGGCTGAGGAACAGCGCGTGGGCGGCCCCGCCCGTGAGGATGGTGTCGCCATAGGGCGCTTTGAGCGGGGAGGCGCCGTCGTCCGGGAACACCGTGACCTTGGCGGGAACGAGGCGGCCGGTCTCGTCGACCACGCGCAGATTCAACGCACCGGCGCGACCGCGGGAAAGCACGATCGTCTCCTTGACCCCATCTCCGATCGTCACCGACACCCGCTTTCCGCCGGGGTACCCCTCCTGGTGCACCAGCAGCTCGTAGTCGCCGGGTGGCAGCAACCCGCCAAAGCTGCCGTCGGTTTGGGTGTCGTCGCCGACGTCGGCCTCCCACTGGCTCCACGGTAGTTCCGCGCCCGGTTGAAACACCAGCACGTGCGCACCGCTGGCGGGCACCCCCGTTCCCTCTTCCAAGACAAAGCCGTGCAGGCTGCCGTGCGGGAGGCCGCGAGCTTCGATGAGTCCGTCGAGGGCGCTGCCTACGTCGCCCCGGCCCACCGACATCCACCGCGTGTACTGGTACGCCTTGCCACCCGGAAAACGGTTCCACTCCTCGTCGCCCTCGCCGGAGTCACCGGCGTCGGTGATCTCGCCTTCTTGCCCCGCGCCGAAAGCAGCGGTCTGCGACGAGGTGAACAGCGGCACGTACAGGTGCCCTCCGTCCGCCATCAGCGCGTACGACACGCCATCGCCAACGCCGGCCAAGAACTCGAACGCGAAGGGGGAGTTGAAGGTGTTCTTGCCCTCGTCCACTTCGTCGGCCACCAGCCGCTCTTCGTCGAACCCGCCGCCGGGCGCGAAGACGTCCACGCTGCCGCCCTGCAGGAAGAAATCGCCGAAGGAGAGGCCGCTCACCATCGCGTACTGCAGCAGCTCCAAGCCCTCGGTGGAGCCGCTGAGAGCGGCGGGGTCGGTGATTTCCGCCGTGAGCGAGGCGGTGGTCACCATCTTCACCGCGGGCGACCCCGGCTCCAGAATGTAGTCGGTGGTGATGCGAAAGTCGGGCTGCCCCACGATTTTCCACAGCGGCTGAAGCATCGTGAGAAAGGGGGTGCCCTCGGCCGACGTACGCACAATCGCGGCCTCCGTGGCGCTGCCCTCCGCGAGCACGACCACGTCGCCTTCGGTGTCGGCCCCGGCGATGTTCATGTTCACGGTGGCGAAGACCTCGGCGATCTGGTCGTTGCCGTGCCCGGCGGCGTAGCGGGGGTCGCTGCGCTGCAGGTCGGCGTCGCAGAGCGTGCCGCCGTAGGGCGAGGGCCCCATCGAGTAGCGCGGCCCGAGGATGGCCAACCGAATGCGGTCGTTCTCGAGCAAGTAGTCGCCCGGGCGCGCCGTTGCTTTCGGGCCGCCGATGGTGTCGGCTAGCGAGTCGATCTGGCGCGCGGACGCCCATTCAGACGAGGTGGCGCAGCCTAAGAGTGTGAGGAGGAGCATGATGTGGTGTACGATATCGTCATCCGCCCCGAGGCACATGTCCGCCCTCCTAGTGTTCCTCCTTTCCTCCCCAGCGCAGGCCGAAGATCAGGTGGCGCCCCCGGAAGGTGCGCCCTCCTCGCTCCTCGCGGTCGACGGCGCAACGGTACAGCCCTACGCGCTCCTGCAGCTCTGGCTCACCGCCTACGACATGGATGCCGACGCTCAGGCCGACGCCACGGGGTACGGCGACCCCGAGGACGACGAAGGCCTGAAGGTGAAGAGCTTCAAAGTCGGCGTGGGCGGCGAAGTGAAGCAGTGGCGCTACCGCCTCGGCGTGGGCTCCTCGGCCCCGTACGACGGCCTCTCCGAACCGGAGGAGCCCATCGAGGTGGAGGATGCGTGGATCGGCGTGGTGCCGGTGAAGGGCGTCAAGATTCAGGTTGGAAACTCCAAGTTGCCCTTCTCGCGTGATCAGCTGATGAGCACGGGCGATCTGGTGTTCACCGAGCGCGGCATCGCTTCGGAACACCTCGTTCCCGACCGGTCGTTAGGGCTCTTGGCCACCTTTTCGCGCGGCGGCGGCACCTTCTCCGTAGGCGGCTTCAACGCCGGCGGTGACCTCTTCGGCGACAGTTCGCGCGGAAAGACGGTGGTGGGCCGCCTCGAATGGGATGTCGGAAAGGCCGACACCTACGCCACTTGGGGCCAGCGCAAGGAGTTCGGGTTGGGGGTGGGTGCGAACGCCTACTACACCATCGGCGAGGCCACCGACACCTGGGCCGCCGGCGGCGATGCGATGTTGCGTGTCGCGGGACTGTCGGTGCTCGTGGACGGCGCGTTCAGCCGAATCAGCCCGACAGCCACTACGGTGGCGAGTCCGGAGGTGTTCGAGGAGACGGACCGGTGGGGGGTGACCGGTCAGGTCAGCTATCAGGTGGGTCCTGTCGAGCCCGCCGTTCGCTTCTCCATGTTCGATGACAGCACCTTGGGGCAGTACTCGCACATGCTGGCGGGGGGCGAGTGGCACACGGCTGAGGACCACATTCGACTTGGGGCCGGCTACGAGCTGCGCCTCGAAGGCGCCGACGCCATCGACAACGACACGGCCCGCCTCTGGGCCCAGTTCCGGCTCTGAATCGTGGACCGGGTGCGCGGAATCGGCGGCCTTCCTGAGCCGACCTTCCGCACCGGCGACGACAGTTGGGTGTCACTCGACACCGTCGTGGCCTCGGTGGTGGACAGGCTTGACGGTGACGTGAGCCCGCTGGTGGCCAAGGGCGTGATTCAGATTGCTCGCCACGCGGTGCGAGCGCTGGAGACCGTAGACATCGGCGTGCTTGCGCGCGACGTCACGTTTTCGCTCCGCCCGGAGCACATCGTGGTCACGCCGCCGGTGGTGAACGCGATCCTTCTGGCCTACGTCACGGAAGTGGAGCAGCTTGGCGTGGTGCAGGTTTCCGAGGGCTACTGAACGGCGACGTGGATCGGAGCTGTGGGCGAGCCGTCGCGCACGACGTTCCCATTCGGGTCGGTTGCGGCCACGAAGTAGTCCACGCCAGCGCTCATCGTCTCGTCGATGGTGAAGCTGGCGCTGTAGCCGTTGGCGCCGTCGGGGGTCATCGGCTTGTTCCGAAATGCACCACTGGAGCCACGGTAGTACAGCTTCAGCGTGTACCGCCCCGAAAGGGTGGCCACGACCTTCACGGTGCCCGCCTGCGCCACGGTGGTGGGGCCGGTGGTGGTGAGGCGAGCGGCGGGCGGCGCAACCGGCTTCACCACGGGCGTCACCTCTACGGTGGGCGTGGCGACAGGCTGCTCGACCGGGGCGGCGACAGGCGCGGCCACGAGAGCGACCGGGGCGACGGGAGCGGCCACCGGAGCGACCGCGGCGACCGGGGCAAGCGGAGGGGACGGAGCGACGGCAGGGGCGGTGGCGGCGGAAGCGGGCTCGGGGAGGGGTGTCGCCGGCGCGACCGGGTGTGTGTCGACGGGCGCCTGCACGAGCGGCAGTCGTGACGCGGGAACCAAGCTTGGGGCGGGGCGGCTGGGCGGCTCTTCCGGGCTGAGTTGCCACACCACGACTCCCGCAACGCCCAAGGTCACGAGCACGGCGAGCGCCGGGAGCAGCTTCGATTGGTCGTGGGTGGGGCGGGGCGAAGTTGGTTTCGGGGTGGGGAAGGAGTCGGGAGGGTCGTCGGGGATGCCCACATCGGGAACCATGGTGCCGGGACCGGCGGAGTCGACGACGCCCGTGCCGGAGTTGAGCTGGGCGAGGGTGTCGAGGACTTCGGCGCCGCGGCGGCGGTCGGGAGCGTTCACCACGAGGTCGGGGGTACCGCCCGGGTCTTCGGGGAGCAGCTCAACCACGGCCCGCAGCGCATCGCTCATTGCGCGGGCGCTGGGGTACCGCTCCTCGCGCCGGTACCGCGTGGCCTGCCGGATCACCTCGGCGAGCGGCGCTGGCACGCCCTCGAACCACTCCGGCTCCGGTTCCGCCATGAACAGCTCCGGCGGCGTGTCGCTCTTCAGAACCGACCAGAGCGTACCGCCGATGCTGTAGATGTCGGCGCGCGCGTCGACCGACTTGGCGTTCGACTTCTGCTCGGGCGCCATGAACCCCCAGGTGCCCAGCACCGCACCCGTACGAGTCACCCCCGCCTTGTCGTCTGTCTGCACTTGGGCGATGCCGAAGTCGGTGATGCGGAGCTCGCCCCCGTTGGTGAGCAGCACGTTGTGGGGCTTGATGTCGCGATGGATCACACCCGCCTCGTGCGCGGCCTGAATCGCCTCGCACAGCTCGATGGTGACTCTGGCCGCCATCCGGGGGGGGAGGGGGCCGTGAGCCCGCACGCGGTCTACCAGCGAGCCGCCCTCGATGAGCTCCATCACGATGTACACGCGGTCGCCGTCTTCTCCCATGTCGAAGATGCGCACCACCCGTGCGTTTTCGAGATTGGCCATGGTTTGCGCTTCGCTCAAGAAGCGCCTTCTCAAGGCCGGCCGCTGGGAGAACGCCGGGCTCAGGATCTTGATGGCTCGCGGGCGCTGCAGCCGTTGGTCGAAGGCCCGGTACACCGTGGCCATTCCGCCTTCGCCGATCACCTCAAGGAGCTGGAACCGGCCTTCTGCGAGGGGTTGCGGGCGGACAGAGCTCATGCCGCCGCGAGCATATCACCGCCCTATCAGCCCGGCGCAGAGCCCGTCTAGGCGCTCCGCGAAGGCGCGAGCGCGCTCCGGACCGCCCGCAGCAGGCCCGAGGCCGGCCACCCGCTGAGCGTGCTCTCGAAGCGTTGCGCCCAGATCAGCGATGTCGAGGACCACCAAAACTCGGTCGGCGATGCGGTGGGCGAAGCGCACTTGATGATCGTCGACGTGTTCGCCGAACGCCGACTGGCGAGGCACCACCACGGGCACCTTGCCCAGCGCCAACACCTGCATGATGGTGGCGGGCCCGCCATGCGTGACCACCACCCGGGCCTCGCGCATCTTCGCCTGCACGTCGGCGAAGCCCATCATCGCGTCGTGGGTGCAGCGGCGTGGCGCGGCGCTGTACCCGCGCTGGATGTGCACCGGCTCGTTGATCTCGCCGCTCTCCACGAGCCGATCGAGCTCGATCACGAGGCGATCGAAGGGGTCTTCGTGGGTGCCGACGGTGGCGAAGATCACAGCACACCGCCAAACAAGATTCCCTCGGGGTAGAACGCGCGCTGTTCCTCCCACTGCACGACCATCCGGTCGAGCACGGGGCGAACGAGCCGCGCGGTGAGGGTGGGCGAATCGATCCGGTCGTACACCTCGATGTACACGGTCTTGCAGCCGAAAACACACTTCCCGATCCAGAAGAAAGGGACAGCGAGGCCGGCGCCGTTGCTCACCAGCACGTCGGGACGCTCCTTCGCTAAGACCCGCAGGGCCATCCACGCGTTGCGGAGGGCGTTCTTGAGATTGCGGTTGGTGGGGTGGTGCCCCCAGTAGACTCGCTCCCCTTCGAGGAGTGAGACCGCATCGGGCTTGTCGAAGGTCACCCAGAATCGTTCGTGGCGTGACCACCACGCGTCGAGGCAGTGAAGCTGGGCGAGGTGGCCGCCGGAGGAGCAGACGATGCCGACGCGGTACCCAGACACGCCGGCAGCGTATTCCGGCGCGGCCGGCAGGGTCGGCGACGGAATACGGTTGCATCCGTGCAAGAACGAGCAAGCAGCACCCGGTCGCTTTTGGCTGGCGCGGGCGTCATGCTTCCGGCCACCTTGGTCGGTTCGGCCGCGCTCCTGGTGGTGGACGTGTACGCCAGCAGCGCGCTGAGCGTGGCGGACTACGGCCTCTACGGCGCCGTTCGACGGGTGGTGCAGATCGCGGGCTTCGTGGTGCTGTTGGGGATGGAGAACGCCGTCATCAGGGTGGTGGCTCGGGCGCCCGATGCTCCCGACGCACGAGCCGGCACCCGAGGTGCCGCGCTGTGGACCGCCGCGGCCGGCCTCGCGCTGGGCGCGCTCGTCGCCGTCCTCGCTCCCACCCTCGCCGCCTTCGTGGACGACTCTCCGCACACGGCCGACGCCCTGCGCATCGCGGCGCTGGCGCTTCCGTTCTGGGCGCTCCGCACCATCACGGTGGCAGCGGCGCAGGGGTGGGGAAATCTCTGGCCTCGGGCGCTGGTCACCTTCCTCGCGTGGCCACTCGTGCAGGCGGTGGGGCTCGTCGTGGCCGTGCAAGGGCTGCGGCTCGGGGTGCTGGGCGCCGTGGCGGGGTACACCGCGGCCGTGGTGGCCGGCGCTCTCCAAGGGGCGTGGCAGCTGTGGCGCGGGCGGCGCGATGTGTTCGCGGCGGCCCCGGAGGCGGGGGAGGGGAGCTTCCGCGCGATGTGGGCGAACGCGTGGCCGCAGTGGGTGCACGGCGTGAGCATGGCGCTGTACACGTGGCTCGATCAGGTGCTTCTCGTCGGGCTCGCGGGGGCCACGGCGGGCGGACGGTATGGCCCGGTCGCGCAGCTGATGCCCCTGTTCGCGATGGGCCTCGGCGCGCTGAACAGTGCCTTCGCGGGCGTCATCGCCAAGAAGCACGCCGACGGCGACCGCGCGGGGCTGGCGGAGCAATACCGGCTGGTCACCCGGTGGGCGCTGGTGCTGGCCGTGCCGCCGGTGGTAGTGGCCTTAGTGGCGCCGATGAGCGTGCTCGCACCGTGGGCGAGCGCGAGCGGGGAGACGGTGCAGGCGCTCCGCATCGTGGCGCTCACGCAGCTCGCGTGCACCGCAGTGGGCAGCGTGAACTACCTGCTCGTGATGTCGGGGCGCCCCCGCGACCCCCTCTGGAACGCCGTTCCTGCCGTGTTCGTGAGCGCCGGCGTGGCGTTTGTATGCATCCCGGTGTGGGGCGCCACGGGGGCAGCAGTGGCGAGCGGGGCGGCGATGCTGGTGGCGAACCTTGGCGGGCTCGGGCAGGTGTGGCGTCACTTGCGCATCCACCCCTTTCATGGAGGGCTCCTGCGCCCGATCGTGGCGGGGCTTGCGGTCGCCGCGGTGTCGCTCGGGGTGCAGCGGGCGCTCGGCGATGGCCTGCTCACGCTGGCGGCGATCGCGGTTGTCGGCGGGGTCGCCTACGCTGCGGCGCTCGCCCTGCTCGGCCTCGATGAAGGCGACCGCGAGGTGCTCTCGGCGCTGCGCAAGAAGGTGGGTCGATGACGCTCCTGTGGCTCGTTGCCTGCACGGCTGCGGGAGTCGCCCCCGCGCCGCTCTCCGCACCCGAGCCGGCCTCCGCCCCGGTCGCCGTGCCCCTCCCGTTCAGTCACGACCTCTTCACCACGGAGCCAGCCGCCGCGCAGCAGTTCTGGATGCGCGACTGGGCCGACCTCTCGGCCGCCTGGCCGGTCGCGCTCGGCCTTCGGGGGGCGCCCGACTCGGTACCTGTCGTGGGCGAACTGCGCGTTCCGGTCGGGCTCTCCGGCCGCACCGTGTACCTCGTCACGGCCGGGTACGGTGGCGTGGCGAGCAAGGGGGTGGCCGCGGAGGGCGAGGTGTGTTTTGTGGGCGGCGAGTGCCAGACCTTCCGCAGCCTCGTGGGGGAGCATGCGTGGCCGGCGTGGGCGGGCGCGACGGGCCGCGGGGCCGACGCCCTCCTGCTCGGACGCAACGTGGCGGGCGATGTGCTCACCGCTGCGGTTCAGGGGGTTGTGCTGGCTGAGCGGCGGGAGGTGAGCGAGGTGGTGCTGCGCGGGCGCGGCGGGCACGCCCTGTTCCTGGTCGGTCTCGCCGTGGACGCCGCCGGCCCGCAGGCCCCCCGCGGCCGTGCGGACGAGCGCCCCCCCGAGGGCTACCGCTTTCCGCTCCCGCTGGTCCGGGCCGCTCCGGGCGCCCCCCGCCGCGCCGCCGACCGGGCCGTTCAGGCCCACGGCGAGGAGCTCCGCTTCAGCGACGGCTCGCCGGTGCGGTTCTGGGGCGTGAACCTCGTGGGGCGCGCAGCGCTCCCGGAGGTCGAGCGGGCGGAGGCCGTGGCGGCCGGTCTCGCGGCTCGCGGGTTCGATCTGGTCCGTCCCCACCACATCGATACGCCGGAAACCCTGCTGAACCCGAAGCGCCTCGACCCCGGCGAAGGGCTCACGCAGCCGGCTGCCCTCGACCGTTTTGACCGCCTCCACGCGGCGCTCAAGGCCCGCGGCATCTACACGTTTGCGGAGATGTGGACGCGCCGTGCGTTTGTGGAGGGGGAGGGCGTGCCCGGCCCGGACGGCCTCATCGTGGGCAACAAGTACGTGGGCTACGCGTGGCCGGAGTGGCGAAAGGCGCAGCAGGACTGGTTCGCCGCGGTGTGGGGGCGTACGAACCCCTACACCGGGCTTCGCTACGCCGATGACCCGGCGGTGGCTTTCGTGGAGCTGAGCAACGAGAACAGCCTGATCACCGGCTGGTCGACGGGGTCGTTGGAGAGGCTGCCGGAGCTGCATCGTGACCGTTTCGACGAGCTCTGGGCCGCGTGGCTCCGACGAAAGTATGGGACCGACGAACGGGTGGCGGCGGCGTGGACAGGCAGCGGACGGCCGGGGCTGGCGGCGGGGGAGCTGTTGCTGGTGCACTCGGTCGCCCGCGAGCCCTCTCAGCGAGGCCGCATCGAGCTGTACCCGGTGCAGCGGGCGGTCGATCTGTTGGCGTTTTATGCGGAGCTGGAGCGGGCCTACTACGACGAGATGCTGCGGTTCGTTCGGGACGACATGGGGTTTTCCGCCCCGACGATCTGTTCCACCGCGATGGGAGTGCCGCACGCCGACCGCTTGCTCGCCGCCTGCGACGTGATCGATGCGCACCCCTACTGGGACCCGATCGGCGAGAGCACCGCCTTCTACGACCGTTCGCTGCTCGGTGACACCGAGCGCTGGTTCGAGCGCCACGCGGTGTGCCAGCTCGGCAAGCCCTGCACGATCTCGGAGGTGCAGCACAGCTTCCCGAACCGCTACGCTCAGGAGGCGCCGCTCCTGTGGGCCGCGCTCGCCGGGCGCCAGGGCATCGACGCGGTGTTGTGGTTCGCGTGGAGCCACGACACCGTGCGCGACGTGGCCGACGCCCCGCTGGGCGCCCTGGACGTAGAGGGTCGGCTCAGCGCGGACGTGCAGATGGCGTCGGCCGGCGAGGTGTACCGGCGGGTGCAGGAGGCCCGCGACACCTTCACGCGCTGGTGGGGCCCCGGGGGGCTCGAGCGGGACCTCGCGGAGGGGTCCGGGTTGTGGGTTCCCGAGACGGTGGGGCTCAACAGTTGGCTGCAGCGCGCGGTGCGCGTGGACTACGGCGAGGCGCCGCCGGCTTCCGCGGCGCCGCGGCCTCCCCTGAGCGATCGGGTGAGCTGGAGTCCGGGTCGGTTGGTGGTGGACGGTCCCGACTACGCCGCGGTGGTCGGCTCTGCGGTGGCCACCGCCGAGAACCCTGATCCTGTCGCGTTCTCCGCGCGGGTGGCGGGCCATGTTGCGCTCTCGCTGGTGCGCTTCGGGGAGGGGCGTTGGCTGTTCACCGCGGCGGGGCGCACCGATCGGGAGGGCAGCGTGGGCACGCGCGGGGTGCCGGGGCTGCTCGTGCTGGGGGGAGGCCCGGCGCGGCTGGAGCGGCTCGCGGGGGAGGTGACGGTGCCGGCGCTCGCGCGCACGGCCGGGAGCGTCTTGGGCCCGGCGGGGGAGTCGCTCCGCGCGGCCTTGCCGACCGGAGCGCAGCGCGACACATGGGCGCTCCCTTCGGACTCCCCGTGGATTCAGCTCAGCCCTCCGGCGGCGCCCTGACCGACGCCGCCGACGCACTCTGTGGTCGCCTAGCTGCGCGGGTGGGCGGCGCGTGGGCGCCTGCGGGCCCCGGCGCCCGTTCGATGTCGGAGCGCGGGCTGGTGCTCACGCTGAGCGTGTCGATGGGCGAACACGCCGCGGGCAAGGTGCGCATCGAGGTGCGCCCCGTGGTGAGCTTCGGCTGGTACGTGCCGGTGCTGCTCCTGCCGCTGATTCCGCTGCGGTACGGGTACCCGTGGTGGGCGGCGGCGGGGGTGGCAGTTGGGGCGGGGTTTGCGTTCCGGTGGGTGGGGCGCACGGTGATGCGCGTTCGCGCTCAGGCGCGGAAGTCGCAGCTCGAGCGGGGCCTGGCGCGGGCGCTGGCCGCGGAGGCGGGGGAGTAATTCCGACTCATCGCGATCTGCGCACGAACACGGACCCTGTTGAGCCGCTGCGGCAGGCCCCTGCGCCAACGCTGGCGTTTCGTCATGCTGTCCCGCCCGAGGCCGCCGGCTGGCAGAGGACCTTCGCCCCACCGGCGCCGCGTCCTGCGCGGCGAACCGCATCTAGGTCAATCGGTAGGATAGAGGACTCCATGCTCGCTTGGCTCCTCGCCTGCTTCTCCCTCGCCGCCCCCGGAGGCACCGTGCCCGCTCCTGGCCCCCCGAACCCTGACTGGGCCGCTTCGGCCAAGATGCTGAGCATCAACGGCAACGCCTTTGACACCGCTCAGGTAGCCGGGAAGGTCGTGCTGGTGGTGAACGTCGCGAGCAAATGCGGGTTCACCCCCCAGTACGACGGCCTCGAACGGTTGTGGAAGTCCTACGGCGAGCGTGGTCTCGTCGTTCTCGGCGCCCCGTGCAACCAATTCGGCGGACAGGAGCCGGGTAAGGGCGAGGAGATCGTGAGCTTCTGCAAGATCAACTACGGCGTGACCTTCCCGCTGCTCGACAAGCAGGACGTGAAGGGGGCGAACGCCTCGCCGCTCTACAAGTGGCTTGAAGCGAGCCCGGCGGGGGCGGGCTCCGCGGTGAAATGGAACTTCGAGAAGTTCCTGATCAGCCGAGACGGGCGCGTGGTGGGGCGCTGGCGCTCGGGTACGGCACCCGACGACGCCGACCTTGTGGGCGCGATCGAGCGGGAGCTCGCGGTGAAGTAGCGCCGGGGGGGCCTCCGCCACCGCGGAGAATCAGCGCCCCTCGGAGCCCTCGGCCCACTTGGTCACGACGAACTCGATGCGTTCGTTGATGGAGCGGGCGCCCACGTCGGTGCCTGGCACCAAGGGCCGCATGCCGCCGTACCCAGCGGCGTAGAAGCGGGAGCTGTCCACGCCCTTTTCGCCGAGGTATTCCAGTACGATGCCCGCCCGCGATCCGGCCAGCGAAAGCTCGTCGGAGGGGTCTCCCGCGCCGGAGGTGTGACCCTCCACACGCACCGACTCGATCTCGGGATGCGCGATCAGATAGCGCGCCACCGCCTCCAGCTGTTTGGCGCCGTCCAGGCTCAGCGCGGCGCCGTCGAAGCTCACCGGCCGGAACAGGACAAGCTTGTTGCCCGCCACGACTACGGGCGTCTGGGCGCTCGCTGTAGGGGTGGCGACGGGAACGTAGATCGGGGGCGGAGCGGCCACCACCACCGGCGCGGGCGGGGGGGGAGGGGCGACGACGGGCGCCACCGCGGGCGCGGGCGCCGGCTTCGCCGCCACCGCGGGCGCGGGCGCCGGCTTCGCCGCCACCGCGGGCGCCGGCTTCGCCGCCACCACCGCCGTTGGCACCGGCTTCGCCGCCACCACCGCCGTTGGCACCGGCTTCGCGGCATCGCCGCGGCCTTGCGCCCAGCTCACACCCACGACGGCGCGCCCGTTGGAGGCGCCGATGCCCGAGGAGATGCCTGTTCCGGCGCCGACCGACACGCGAAGCTGGTTCGAGAGCCCATACCAACCGCCGACCATCATCTCCGCTGGCGCACCCGCGGCGTTGCCGAGGTCGCTCCAGAGCGCGTAGCCCGCGAAGTCGGCGCTCACGCCCCATCGCCCTCCGCCGTCGTACCCGGCGCCCACTCGCCAAAGGAGCTGGTCGCTCACCTCGACGTTCTCAAGCGAGACGGCGGGAACGCCGCGTGTGCCCACGTTGGCGGCGACGAGAATAGGCCCCACGCGACGGTCGGCCACCACGGCCAGCTCGTACGCGAAACCATCAGAGGAGAGCGGCACGCTTGTGCTTCCCGTAGGCAGGTCGGCCCGGAACGACAGGGCGAGGCCGAGGGGGGCCGACTTCCGGTCGAGAAGCATGCCCTTGAGGTCTAAGGCCACGTCGCCCACACCGCCGCCCTCGGCGCCTTCGCCCGAGGCGAGGGGGTAGAGCGGCACGTCGAGCCCGGCGCGGATGCGCCAGAAGGTGTAGGAGGCGAGAACGTCGAGGGCCACGGCGTCGGCGACCACCGGCACACGTTCGCCGGTGTCCTTCCACACCCACACCACGGGTTCGTGCACCCAGCCGACCACGGCACCGGCCCGGATGCCGGGAATGAGACTCGTGTCGTCCGTCCAGGCGGTGTGTTCGGCGTCGAGGGGGGGGCGGTAGAGCTGCCCGTCGACAGCGATGTCGGGAACGTCGTTTGCGGCGGTTGCGAGTGCGGCGAGAATCAGCATCAGCGGCTCCGGCGCTTACGCGCGGCGAATCCTACCAGACCAAGGAGACCGATCGGGAACGCTGAGCCGCAGCCTCCGTACAGGCCGCCCTCACGATCCACGATGGGCACGATGTCGGAGGGCATGTCGTCGGCAGGATTGAGGGGGTCGGTTCCGGAGTCGACTTCGGCGCCATCGCCGGCGCCGCCGCCATCCGTGTCGGGGTTCTGGGGGTCGGTGCCGAGCAGGTCCTCTTCGGCATCGGTGAGGCCGTCGCCGTCGCTATCCGTGGCCACGTCGTCGGCGGGGTCCAAGGGGTCGGTGCCGTCCTTGAGGACCTCGGCGCCGTCGCCGGTGCCGCCGCCGTCAGTGTCCACGGTGGTGGGCGAGGTGCCGATCGCCACTTCCGTGCCGTCGTCGAGGCCGTCGCCGTCGGAGTCGGGGTTGAGCGGGTCGGTGCCCCACTGGGTGCGCTCGTCGTAGTCCTCCAGCCCGTCGTTGTCGGTGTCGATGCCGTCGTCAGCCAGGCCGTTGCAGTCGTTGTCCAGCACGTCGGGAAGCTCGGTGGCACCTGGGTAGGAGGTGGCATCGGCGTCGTCGCAGTCGTCGGCGTTCTCTACGGCACCGGGGGGCGCCTCACACGCGACGATGGGCGCGGAGGCGTCGCCGTGGCCGTCGCCGTCGACGTCGGCGTAGAAGGTGAGACCGTCCACCGGGTCTTCGTCGGAGGTGCCGTCGCAGTCGTTGTCCACGCGGTCGCACACCTCGTCGGCATCGGGGTTGATGGCGGCGTTGCCATCGGCGCAGTCGCCGGGCTGGTCGGAGGTTCCGAGCGGTTGGTCGCAGGCATCCTCGGTTTGGGCCGCGTTGCCCCAGCCGTCGATGTCGCCGTCGTGGTACCAGGTGGTGGCGTCCACGGCGTTGTCGTCTACGAGGCCGTTGCAGTCCTGATCCGCGTCGTCGCACACCTCGGTGGCCGCGGGGTACACGTCGGCGCGGCTGTCGTCGCAGTCGGTGTCGTCCTCGACATAGCCGACAGGGACGCTGCACTGCACGATGAGATCCGCCGCGTCGCCGTACCCGTCGGCGTCGGTGTCGGCCCAGGAGCTCAACGCGTCGCTGGCATCGTCGTCCACGAGGCCGTTGCAGTCTTGATCCGAGGCGTCACACGTTTCGATGGCGCCGGGGTAGGTACCCGCTTCGGAATCGTCACAGTCCGTCGCGTCCGCCACGTAGCCTTTTGGCTGATCGCAGTTCAGCTCGCTAATCGACGCGTCGCCGAAGCTGTCGCCGTCGTTGTCGAGGTACCAGGTGAGCATGTCGATCGCGGCGTTGTCGGCGGTGCCGTCGCAGTCCTCGTCGTCGCCGTTGCAGACTTCGGTGCCGCCGGGAAAGTCGCTGGCGTCGGTGTCGTCGCAGTCGGTGCTGACCGCGGAGCTGTAATTGGAGTACGCGATGCAGATGCAGGCGGACGTGGTGGTGCCGTACCCGTCCTTGTCGGCGTCGTAGTAAAAGGTGGAGCAGCCAGTGGCTCCCACGTCGTTGGCGCCCCCGTCGCAGTCGTCGTCGGCGCTGGTGGCGCAGGTTTCGATGTCGCCTGGGCTCACGGCGGCGTTGGAGTCGTCGCAGTCGGTGCCGCCCGAGGCGGTCGACGTGTATCCGTCGCCGTCGAGATCGCTGTCGCATGCATCGCCGATGCCATCGCCGTCGGTGTCTACTTGGGTGCTGTTGCTCGTGCTTGAGCAGTTGTCTTCGTAGTCGGTCACGCCGTCGCTGTCGGTGTCGGGCAGGTACACCAGCACATCGTCGAAGTAGCAGCCCGCGTAGCCGGAGCCGTTGTCGTAGCAGTACAGCCCCACCTCGCCGCTGCTGAAGGCCGAGTCGGTGGTGCTGATGGGGTGCTCCGACGAGGAGAACGCGCCGTTCTGGTCGTTGTCCAAGTACACGTCGATGGCCGTGCCGCTTGTCACGATTTTCACGTCCACGAGACGTCCCGCCCTCAGTCCCGTGGTGCTCGAAGCCACCAGCGTGGCCGAGCCCGCCACCACCTTGTACAGGTAGGTGCCGCTGCAAGGCGTGGTGCGGGCCCCTGTGCCGGTGCTGGGGCAGGCCTCGCCTCCAGGAAAGAGCGCTGCGTAGAAATTGCTCGCGTCGGTGAAGCGGAAAACGAGGCCGATCGTGTCGTCATCGCCCTGGTAGAGGGAGGCCCAGAACGTGAAGTCCTCCCAGGAGTCGGCCGTGTAGACGAGATGGTTGTCGGCTGCTCCGCCGCTGCCCCAGGTGCCGCCCGAGTCGTCGGTCTTGGCGTAGATGCCGCCGTACGTGCCGGTCGACCAGGGATCGCTGGCGTAGTTTGACACCCATGCCGTCGTTCCCGAGAACGAGGTGGTGCTGTAGGCATCGAAGTTGTCGTCGAGCGCGGTGATGTCGGCGGCGGCGGCGAGGCCGAGGAGGAGGGGGAGCACGGGAGCAGGATAGCGGAAGTCGAGCACGGCTGCACGCCGCGGCGCGAAGCGACCGGCCGGAGGGCTCCTTCGTGCGAGTGCCTAGCCGTCCATGACCACCGCGAAGACCACCCATGCGAAGAAGAGCATCCCCCACAGGAGGCAGCCCCCGCAGCCACCGATCACCAGGTTCGGCCCCACCGACGTCCACCATCGGCGGGCGACCCGGTGCAGAAATGCCGTGGCGGCCCCAATCCCTGCGAGCATCCATGCCGGAGAGATGAGTAGGAGCCACACGCCCACTTGGTCGTACCACTGGTCGCCCGGATCGGGTTCCCCGAAGAACATCGCTCCGCTGCACGTGGCGCACGTCAGGATGGAAAGGCAGAGCCACGCCAGAGAGCTGATGGCGGCGCACCCGCCCCCTCCCGGCGGGGGCCGTTCGACGTTCTCCTCGCGGTACCCATAGGGATCGACGGCCACGCGGGGGAGTAGCCCGAGTCGACGATTCCCGCGTTAGGCAAGCCGCTCGGAGTGTCCATGCCCGACGAGATGGAAGTGCTGGTTGCCCGCATCGCGGAGCGGGTGCGTGCGGAGATGAGCGCGGCAGAAACGATGAAGATGGTGCCGCCGCTCCCTGAGGTGCGCGGCACGTGGGAGGACCAATCCGCGCTCACGGCCGCCTTGGGCGGGGCCGACCGCGTAGGAACGGACGGCCAGAAGCCGGAGCTGAGCAACCACGAAGTGGCGCGTCGCATCGACCACACGCTCCTGAAGGCCGACGCCACCCGCGCCGACCACGTAAAACTCTGCGAAGAAGCGCGGGCCCACCACTTCGCGAGCGTGTGCATCAACACCACGTGGGTGCCCCTGTGCAAGCAGCTGTTGCAGGGCTCGGGCGTGATGACGATCTGCGTAGTGGGTTTTCCGCTCGGGGCGGCCACCACACGCGCCAAGGCCGCGGAAACGAGGGAGGCCATCGCCAACGGGGCCGACGAGATCGACATGGTCGTAAACCTCGGCCTGCTCAAGAGTGGCGACCACAACGCGGTGTTCGACGACATCCGCGGCGTAGTGGAGGCGGCCGGCGGGCGGCCCGTGAAGGTGATCCTCGAAACCCACCTGTTGAGCCGCGAGCAGAAGATCGCCACGTGCGCGCTCAGCAAGGCGGCGGGCGCGGCCTTCGTGAAGACGAGCACGGGCTTTTCAGGCGGTGGGGCCACCGTCGAGGACATTCGGCTGATGCGGCAGGTGGTGGGGCCGGAGATGGGCGTGAAGGCCTCGGGCGGCGTTCGCAACACCGCCGATGCCCACGCCATGATCGGCGCGGGCGCCACTCGCATCGGCGCGAGCGCGTCGGTGGCGATCGTCACGGGCGGCACGAGCAAAGGCGGGTACTGATGCCCACGGTGGCGCTCGTCGTGGCCGATTCGCTCGGCGTCGGCGCGATGCCCGATGCCGCCCGCTACGGCGACGAAGGCAGCGACACCCTCGGCCACATCGCCGCTTTCCGCCCGCTGCGCATCCCCAACCTCGCGGCGCTGGGGCTGGCCAGCATCCGGCCGGTTCACGGTGTGGTGGAACCGGCGCGCGTGTCGGGGGCCTTTGGCAAGGCGGCCACCGCGGGCTCTGGGAAGGACACGATCGCGGGCCACTGGGAGATCGCGGGGTGCACCGTGCAGACGCCGTTCACCACCTACTACGGCGGCTTCCCTGCGGAACTGATGGCGGAGTTTGAGGCAGCGGCAGGTGTGGGGTGGTTGGGCAACGTGGCCGAGAGCGGCACCGCCATCTTGGCGCGCCTCGGCGACGAGCACGTCCGGAGCGGCAAGCCCATCGTGTACACCAGCGCCGACAGTGTGTTTCAGGTGGCGGCGCACGAGGCCGTGATTCCGCTCCCGCGCCTGTACGAGATCTGCCGAACAGCGTTCGAGGTGGTGCAGAAGTGGGGCATCGCGCGGGTGATCGCCCGCCCGTTCGTGGGCGGGCCGGGGGCCTACACCCGCACCGAGAACCGGAAGGACATCGCGTTGCAGCCGCCGCGCGCCACGCTCCTGGATGTTCTCCAGGCGGCCGGGCTCCCCACGACGAGCATCGGCAAGATCAAAAGCATCTACGGCGACCGGGGGTTCTCCCGCGCGGTCAGCGCCGGCAACAACGGCACCATCACGCAGGCCATCCTCGACGAGCTGGACCGGCGCGAGGGGGGGCTCATCTTCGCCAACCTCGTGGACTTCGACATGCTCTACGGCCACCGGCGCGACCCGGGCGGGTACGCCACGGCGCTCGAAGCGCTCGACGCACGGGTGCCCGAACTGCTCGCCCGCATCGGCCTCGACGACCTCCTCCTCGTGTGCGCCGACCACGGGAACGACCCGACGGCCCCCGGCAGCGATCACACCCGAGAGTACGTTCCGGTCCTCGCGTGGCGCCCGGGCATCGGCCGGGTGGAGTTGGGCACCCGTGCGAGCCTCGCCGACATCGGCGCCACGGCCGCGGAGTGGCTGGGCGTGAGGGTTGAGGAGGGCGTGAGCTTTGCGGGCGCGCTGCGCGGCTGATCCGCGGCCGCGCTATGATCGCGGGATGATTCGACTCCTCCCCGTCACGCTCCTGCTCCTCGGTTGCCCCACCACGCCCAAAGAAACGGGCGACACCGGCGTGGAGGACAGCGGCGGTGGCGGCGAGCACACTGCAGTCGACACGTCGCCGGCACCAGAGGACCTCGACGACGACGGCTACGACGAAACCGTGGACTGCAACGACCGTGACTACACCGTGCATCCCGACGCCGCGGAGGCCTGCAACGGGGTCGACGACAACTGCGACGGAGTGGTGGACGACGGTTTTGACGGCGACGGCGACGGCGCCACGAGCGCCGATGCCTGCGTGGATGGCACCGACTGTGACGACAGCGACCCCACCATTGCCGCAGGGGCCGCTGAGGTGCCGTACGACGGGATCGACCAGGACTGCGATGGCGCCGATCTCATCGACGTAGACGGCGACCGGTACGACTACACCTTCGACTGCGACGACGAAGACGCCGACGTACATCCCGGCGGCGTGGAGGTGGCGAAGAACGGCAAGGACGACGACTGTGTGGATGGCGATTCCGCCGACCTCGATGGCGATGGCTACGACGACGACGAGTTCGGCGGCGAGGATTGCGACGACGAGGACGCCACCGTTCATCCTGGCGCCCGCGACTTGTGGAACGACAGCCTCGACACCGACTGCGATGGCCTCGATGCGCGCTTGGCCGCTCTCGCCGACGTTGGCGTGAGCATCGTGGGCGACTCCGGAGAGCAGGGCTTGGTGGGCGAGTCGGTGACCTTCTGCGACCTCGACGAGGACGGCGCCGACGACCTCGTGGTCACGGCCCCCTTCGGCGGCAGCTACGCCGGCCGGGTGGGCATTTTCTACGGGAGCGGGGAGGCCAGCTGGGGTCCCGACATGTCGATGTCCGACGCCGACACGCTGCTCGAGAGCAGCGAGCTCTTCCTCGGGTTCAGTTTGGCGTGCGCCGACGTGGACGGCGACGGCAACCTCGATTTGGTCACTACCCGTGGGGAAATCCACTACGCCAGCTACTATGAGTCCGACTACGAGCTGCTGTTCCTGTACGGGGATGGCTCGAAGTTCGCGGCCACGCTCGACGAAACCGACATCGACGCCCGGTTGAGCTACCCGCTGGGGGTGACGCAGGAAATCCCGAACGTGTTCGCGCAGCGCATCGCGGCCGGCGACGTGGATGGGGACGGCGCGGCGGAGGTGTTCATCAACGATGCCACGGACAGCGACATGACCGAGCCCACGGGGCTCGTGTACGTGCTGCAGGGCGACCGGTACAGCGGAGAGCTCGACCTCACCGACGAAGTCGTGGCCACGATCGACGGAGGCAGCGATGGATTTTCACGCGTGCAGGTGATTGGCGACCGTGACGGGGACGGCCAGAGCGACCTGTTCCTTGGGCAGATCGGGTACGCCGAGGCCGACTCGGGCGGCGGCGGCGGCGACAGCGGCGGCTCCACAACGAGCCCCGGCCGCCTGTTCCTCGCCGATGCCACGATGGTCGACGCGGCCGTTGCCGACCTCGCGTGGCGCACGTCTACCGGGCGCTCGGGCGACGCCTACGGCTGGGACCTCGCGCTCCAGGACTTCGACGGCGACGGTGTTGACGACAGCGTGGTGTCTGCCATCGGCTACGACGACTACGCCGGCTCCATCTACTTCTTCGAAGGCCTTCCGGACGAGAGCGGTCCCTCTGCGGCCACCGCCGAGGTGCTCGGCTCCACAGCCGCGGGCTATTTCGGGTGGTCCGTGCAAGCGCTTGACGACCTGAACGGCGATGGCGTGGGCGAGATTTTCGTGTCGGAGCTTTCGGGGGGCTCGAGCGGTGAGGGGTTGGTCTGGGTGCTCAGCGGTGCCCTCGCATGGGGGGGCGCGGGCGACGCGGAGTCCGCGGCGCTGCTCGCGTGGTCCGGCGAAATCGCCGACGCGTACACCGGCAACGCCCTCGCCGCCGGCGACGTGGACGCCGATGGGGTGCAGGAGCTTGCGATCGGCGCCGAGCTCTTCGAGGATGCGAGCGATATCAGCTACGGAAAGGTGTATGTGATTCGGTAGGGGCGGCGAAGCGTACCGAGGCTAGTCCGCGTCACTCCCAACCGAACAAATACGCCGCACCCCCAAACGCCCCGCCGCCGTCGTTGTAGAGCGCCCCCACCACGACGTCGTCGCGGCCATCGCCGTCGGCGTCGGAGCCGCCCGTCACTGCGCGTCCCGCGTTGTCGGCGCCGGCCTCGCCGAGCCAGGTGGCGTCGGCATCGGCGAGGGCGTGCGCGCCGGCGGTGAACGGCCCGAGAAGGAGGTAGGCGCCGCCTGCACGCTGCACCTCAAACTTGGCGGACGCGCCGATCACGAGGTCGTTGGTGCCGTCGCCGTCGACATCGCCCGCGGCTGCTGCTGCGGTTCCTGCGAAGTCTTCATCCAACTCGCCCACGAACGAGGTGGCCACGCCCGCGATCGGCCAGGGGCCGGCGGCGCCCGGCCCCGGAACCAGCCAGGTGGTGCCGGGCCCGTCGAGCGCGCCGCCGACGACCACATCCGCGAAGCCGTCGCCGTTCAGGTCGCGCCCGGCGGCTACCGAATCGGCCACGCCGAGGGTGGAGGCGTCGCCGAGGTAGAGCTGGTCGGCATCCTCAAACGGGGTCGCCCCGTCGGGAACGGGGCCGAGGAAGATGCCCATGGCGCCTGCCGACACGCCGCCGATCTCGTTGCCGATGGCGCCGAGCGCGATGTCGTCGAGGCCGTCGCCGTTGTAGTCGCCGATGCCATCGAGGGTCACGCCCACATCGTCGCCGCCGGCGGGGGTGCCGTGTGGTGGGGTCGGCTCGGCGGCGATCGGCCCGGCGCCGAGCAGGATGGCGTCGGCGTTGGCGAGTAAGTGAAAGCCGGCCTCGAAGGGGCCGCGCAGCAGGTAGCCCGCGCCGCCGCCGCTGCCGCCGCCGTCGTTTCCCTGCGCGCCCACGAGGAGGTCGCCGAAGCCGTCGCCGTCTACGTCGCCGGCGAAGGCCACCGAGGAGCCGGCATAGTCGGCGCCGGCCTCGCCTAGAAACACCGTCGGCGCGTCCTTCGGGTTTCGCTCGCCGCCCGCGCGGGGGGTGCCCATCAGGTACACGGCGCCCGAGTCGGCGGCGACGGTGCGGTCGCCGATCGCGCCGACGAGGAGGTCGCCGGTGCCGTCGCCGTCGAGGTCGCCGCCGGATGCCAGCGAGTAGCCGAAGTACTCGCTGGTGCCGCCGGTGGCCCAGCAGGTGGTCGCGTCGTCGAGCGCGTAGTCTCCCGGCGCGACGGGGCCTTCGAAGATGCAGACCCGCCCCACGAAGTAGGCGGATATGGCCACGCCGAAAGCGCCATCGCTCTGCGACACGAAAGAGACCGCGTTGCCCGCAGCGTACGCCGCACCACCGCGGAAGATGGCCGGCGCGTCGGAGAGGGCGTGCGTGCCGTCGCCGAGCCCGGAGTCGCCCGCGGTGTCCCCGCTGTCCATCGGTTCGCCGCTGTCGGGCGCGGAGTCGGCTGGCAGGCCGGTGCAGCCGGAGAGCGCGAGGACGAGCAGCATCCGGGGAGCTATCAAGAAACGGGGGGCAAGGCGTCGGCGGTCGGTCGCGCAACCGGAGGACCCATCCCCCCTCCACTGCGACACCCCGCCTACCCATCCCCCGTCCTACGCGACACCTCGCGCGCCCCAGACTGCCCGCCGCCGGGCCGCATCCAAATACACCGCCTTCTTCCGTGGCGAGACCGAGGCGGCGACCGGCCAAGAACGCCGCGTGTCGCATTCGAAGGGGGATGGGTGCGGGAGGTGTCGCATTCGGAGAGGGATGGGTACTTCGCCGTTCTGCGCGACCTGCTGGGCGCGTAGTGGCGGGCGATGTGCAGGGTGGGCGCCGGTGGCGTACGCTCGCGGGTGCTCCTCCTCCTCCTGCTCGCTTGCGCCCCCGATCCCGTGGCCGGCGAAGAACGCTACGGCCTCTTCTGCGCCTCCTGCCACGGTGCTGATGGCGCTGCGGGCGTGCAGGTCAATGGCGTGGCCGCGACCGACCTTCGCAGCGTGCTCCCCGCGTTGGACGAGGCCACGCTCGCCGCGATCGTTCAGGAGGGCAGCGGCGCGATGCCCGCGCAGCGCCTCGACGACGCGGACACCGCAGATTTGATCGCGTATTTGAGGGAGCGGTTTGGTGGGGGGTAGAGGGTCCGGGTCGAGGCCGCGCCCGCCGCTCGACCCCAGCGCTGCCGCTGGGCGGCGGGGCCAAGACATCGCACAGGGGTTCGGGCCGATCGTGCATCCGCCGGGCACGCCTTGGAAGGGGCGGTGGCGCGCTTGCCCGAAAACCGAGGAATGCAGACGCGCCCGGGTCCCGGTACGGGTAGAATGTCACGATGGGCGCGTTGAAGAAACCGGTTCACACCTACGCCGCGTACCTTGAGGTCGAGCGCAAAAGCGATGTGCGCCACGAGTTCATCGACGGGGATATCCTCGCGATGTCGGGAGGCACGCCCCGGCACGCGCTGCTGATCGCGAACGTCACCGGTGTCGCGAGGTCGGCGCTACGCGGCCCATGCCGGGCCTACTCCTCCGACCTCCGCGTGCGTGTGCCCGAAACGGCGCGCGCCACCTACGCGGACGTGACCGTGGTGTGCGGCCCGATCGAGACCCACCCCGAAGATCCCGACGCGGTCACCAACCCGAGCGTCCTGGTGGAGGTGCTCTCGCCGACCACCGAGCGGGACGACCGGGGCGAGAAGTTCGCGCAGTACCGCAAGCTCCCGTCGTTACGCGACTACGTGCTCGTGGCGCAGGAGCACCGGCGCGTCGAACATTTCCGCCGTGCGGAGGGGGGGGCCTGGACGCTGGTGGAGCGCGGCCCCGGCGAGCGCGTGGAGCTGTCGATCGGCGCCTCGCTCGACGTGGACGAGATTTACCGCGACGTGGACGTCGAGGGGGACGGGTAGCGCGAATCGCGGCTCACCCGTCGAAGGTCCCGCCCACCCGCACGCGAGCGTCACGCCCCGGAGCGACCTCGAACAACGCCCCGACCCCCCCGACCCCCGCCGCCCGCGCGCGCCAGCACGCTGCGCAGCCTGCACCGCTCCCAGGACAGGCGCTCCAGCGCAGGAGAAGTTGAGCGTGGTGCTGTCGTCGTCGGCGTCGGCGGCGGAGCCGGTGCACGTGAGCGTGGACGTGCGGGTTGCGGTGCTCGGCGAGAGGGAGACCGTCGCCACCGGGGCGCGGTTGCTCAGTGTGAGGCTGTCGCTCCCGCTGTCGCTGCCTCCGTCGGCATCGGTGGCGGTCACGGTGCAGGCCACGGTCTCGCGGGAACCGGCGAGCGCGCTGGTGAGCGAGAGGGTGGCGCCGCTGCCGATCGAGGTGGCGTCGCTGGTGTTCGTCCAAGCGTAAGCAAGCGTGGGCGAGCCGCCGTCGGCGTCGGTGGCGCTGGCGGAGCAGGTGAGCAGGTCGTCGTTGTAGGCGCTCGACGGACTGATGCTGACGGTCCCGAGCACCGGGTCGGTGTTGAGCACGGTCGCGGTGTCGCTGCCGGTGCCGGTGTCGCCGGAGGGGTCGGTGGCGGTGGCGGCGCAGGAGAGCACGTCGCCGGGGTCGTTGGCCGCGGTGAGCGTGAGCGAGGCGCCGGTCGCGCCAGTAGACCACGCGTAGCTCAGCGTGACGCTGTCGCCGTCGGCGTCGGTGGCGCTCGCCGAGCAGGTAAGCGTGTCGCCGACCGCGCCGGAGGAGGGGGAGATGGCGACGGTGGTGAGGACCGGCGCAGTGTTCTCGATGGTCACCACGTTGGAGGAGACGGCCGCGCCGGCGTCCGTGGCGTCGCGGGGGGTGACTGCGCACCCCACGTCGTCGCCGGAGTCGAAGTAGGTGCCGGTGAGGGTGCGGGTGGTCGGTGCGATGGAGGCGCCGTTCACGGTCCAAGCGTAGCTGTACGTGAAGCTGGTCGTGCCGTCGGCGTCGGTCGTCGTACCGGCCGTGCAGGTGAGCGTGTCGCCCTCGGCGGCCGGGTCGGGGGAGAGGGTCACGCTGGCCAGCACCGGCGCGGTGTTGCCGATGGTGACGGCGTGGGAGAACGCGGTGCCCCGGTCGGTCCCGTCGTCGGGCGTGACGGTGCAGGTAACGGTGTCGCCGGAGGAGAATGCACCCGCGAGGGTGCTGCCCGTCCCGACGGTTGCGCCGCCGATCGACCAGGCGTAGGTGCTCTGGTCCGCATCCCCGTCCGCGTCGTCGTAGTCGGTGTAGGAGCAGATGAGCGTGCTGGACTCGGTGGGGCTCGCCGGGGAGACCGACACCGCCGTGATCGACGGCTCGCTGTTCTCGATGGTGACTGAGTTGGAGGTGCGGGTGGGGCCGTCGTCGGTGCCGTCGGTGGGGGTAGCCGAGCAGGTGACGGTGTCGCCGCGGTCGAAGTAGGTGTCTTCGAGCGTGGCGCTGTTGTAGCCGAGGGAGGATCCCGACACGGTCCAGTCGTAGGTGAGGCCCACCGCGTCGCCGTCGGCGTCGGTGGTGGCGCCGGCGGTGCAGGCGAGGGTGTCGCCCTCGTAGGCGGGGTCGGGGCTGAGCGAGAGGGTGGCCAGCGTGGGCGCGGTGTTGCCGATGGTGACCGTGTTGGAGGAGACGGCGGCGCCCGCGTCCGTGGCATCGCGGGGCGTGACCGCGCACCCGACATCGTCGCCGGAGTCGAAGTACGTCCCGGTGAGGGTGCGGGTGGTGGCGGCGATCGAGGCGCCGTTCACGGTCCAAGCGTAGCTGTAGGTGAAGCTCGTGAATCCGTCGGCATCGGTCGTCGTGCCCGCCGTGCAGGTGAGCGTGTCGCCTTCGGCGGCCGGGTCGGGTGAGAGGGCGACGCTGGCGAGGACCGGCGCCGTGTTGCCGATGGTGACGGCGTCGGACAGCGCGGTGCCCACGTCGGTGCCGTCGTCTGGGGTGACGGTGCAGGTGACGGTGTCGCCCGAGGCGAAGGCCCCGGAGAGGGTGCTCGCGGTCCCGACGGTGGAGCCTCCGATCGTCCAGGCGTAGCCACTCCGATCGGCATCCCCGTCCGCGTCGTCGTACCCCGTGTAGGCGCAGGTAAGCGTGCTCGAAACGGTGGGGCTTGTCGGGGTGACCGAGACTGCCGTGATCGACGGCTCGCTGTTCTCGAGGGTGACGGTGTTCGACGTGCGCGTGGCGCCGTCGTCGATGCCGTCGGTGGGGGTGGCCGAGCAGGAGACGGTGTCGCCGCGGTCGAAGTAGGTGTCTTCGAGGGTGGCGC
>CANKOI010000019.1 GCA_947484175.1 Deltaproteobacteria bacterium | reverse complement strand
CGCGTGCGACCTACCCCCCGATCACCGTCGTCCGCTGCAGTTCGCACCGCAAAGCCGACGACTCCGACACCAAATGTGGGGCTGCAAGCGCGAGGTCCAGCGGCAAGCCGGGACGCGTACGTGTTCGCCGACTACCCCGCCTGCGAGGTTGGCCACTCGGACTATGCAAGCGCCCGCGATGGAACCGGCTGCTACGTGCAGGGCGAGGGTTGGAGTCGGAGCGGTTCGCTGTGGGCGCGGTAGCGTGATCGAGAACTACGCCAGCACGTGGCGCGGCTGGCTCGGTCCCCTCAGGCGCCGCCCACCAGCGGCACCTCTAGGGCTGACGCAACCAGTCGGTCAATGGCGCTGAGGGCGCGCGCGTGGCTGCCCTCGGCGGGCGACAGGGACGCTACGAGTACGGAAGCCGTCGAGGACGGCGCTCACCGTCGTCCCTGGCCGACGAGGGCCACGGCGTCGAACTCCCCGGGCAGGGCTTGCGTGCGGATCGCGTCGAGGATCACTCGCTCGGCCGCAAGCTCCGCGGACGTGAGCGGCTTCGGGTCTTCCGACACCGGAACGATGCGTACCGCCGGCCGACCATCAACCGTGACGACCACCCCCTCGCCACGCCGGCGCACCATGCGCACCACCTCGGAGAACCGAGCCTTGGCGTCCGACAGCGGGATCTGGTCCATCTAGTCAGGTTAGACCACCGCGGCCCGACCCGCGAGCGCGGGCTTGGGGTTGGCACCCTCACTCAAAGTAGTACCCCCCCACCGCCTCAAACCCGATGGTCATGCTCACTGCCTTACAGGCGCTCCCCGATTCGTCGGGCAGGTCGGCGTTCGTCACCAGAAGCGTGCTCATCAGGTCGCCGACGGTGTCGTCGATGCCCCCGCCGCTGGCCACCTCGAGGATGAAGTCTGCGCTGATCGCGCCGGCCAGAAGCCCCTCGTAGGCGTCGTCGCCGGTAGGCGTGAGCACCAGCAGCCCGTCGCGGACCGGCAACTCCAAGGCGACGTCGAGGATTTGCACGGGCAGGTTGATCGACAGCCCGGAGGCGGAGAGCGTGCCGTCTTTGATGGCCGCCCCTTCGAGGCGGTCTGTGGGCGCGTCGTCGTCGCGGGCGAACGTCTGTCCGTCCAGTAGGAAGCCGTCGGTCCCCAGCATCAGCGCGCCGCCTGCGTCGGCCTGCCCCAGCTCCACCGCTACGCACTCGTCGGACTCCCAACTCTCCACCCCGCCCACCTCGATGGCGATGAGCAGCTCACCGCTGTCGATGCTGGCCTGCACCAGACTCTCGATCGTAGAGAGGCGCGCCTCGGTCGCGTTCAACGCTGGCACGAGACGCGAAAATGCGTTGTCGATGCCCGGCTCGCCCGAGGGGGAGGTGTAGTCGGCGATCCCGCACCCGGTGGGGCCGTTTTCCGTCGACACCGCACCGTCCTGATCAAAACCCTCGGAGACGCCGGTTTCTTCGGCCACGGCGATGTGGAGCGCGCGCACGACCAAGAGCTGCGGGGCGTCGCTGAGGGCGCACTCCCCCGATTCGGGTGGGGCGCAGGCGGTGGAGAAGAGGAAGGGGAGCACGGGGGCGTGCCCGCCGTGTAACGGGGAACGGGCCAGCCGTGGCCGAGTCGCGTGGGTGCAGGTAGGATTCGCCGGTGACCTTCGAACAAGCGAAGATTGTCTTGGCGGCGCTGATGCGCGAGGAGGTGGAGTACGTCCTCATCGGGTCTATGGGCATGGCGGCCCAGGGGCTCGTTCGCGGCACGCGGGACATGGACCTCTTCGTGTCGCCTTCGCCCGAGAACGTAGAGCGACTGCGGGCCTCGCTGAAGTCGGTGTTCGGGGGCGACGCGAGCGTGGACGAAATCACGGCCGCCGACCTCGCCGGTGACTACCCGGCGATTCAGTACGCACCGCCAGGCGCGGAGTATTCCCTCGACATCATCTCCCGCCTCGGTGACGCCTTTCGGTACGAAGACCTCCAGTGGGAGGAGGTGATCGTGGACGGAGTGCGCATCCGGGTGGCGACGCCGGCCATGCTGTACCGAATGAAGAAAGACACCGTTCGCCCTCAGGACCGCATCGATGCAGAGTGGATCCGGCGCGCCTTCGGTCTGGAGGACTGATGCCCGTTCGGAAGTTCCGCTCGGTGGAGGAGATGCCCCCGCCCGCCGACCTGCCGCCGCTCACGCCCGAAACGGTGAGGCTTGCCTTCGAGCATATGGAACTCTCCCAGCGCCTCTGCCCGATCCGGTTCACGCCGGGGGTGCGGAAGTTTCGCTCGATGGAGGAGGCCAACCGCGCCCGAGAGGAAGACGAAGCACGGGCGATCCGGGAGGCCAAAGCGTCGGCTCGTTGACCGGTGACCGAAGTCGATGGGTGGGCCGCCACCCTACGACTTCAGTCGCCCCTCGCCGGTCGCTCCTCGCCCCGCGCCCCTACGCCTCGTCCAGCTCCACCTCGTCCGCTTCCCGCAGCGGCGCCGGCTTCGCCTTCCCCCTGAAAAACCCGCGAACCTGCTCCATCCACACAAACCCAACGGGCACCACAAGCAGCGTGAGCACGGTGGAGCTGATCACGCCGCCGATCACGGCCACGCCCATCGGCGCGCGGAACTCGCTGCCCACGCCGCTTCCGAGCGCCACCGGCAACATGCCGAGCGCCATCGCCGACGACGTCATGAGGATGGGGCGCAAACGACGCGGGCCGGCGGCGGCCATCGCAGAGACGGCGTCCATGCCTTCGCGCAGGTTCACCAGGGCGCCATCCACCAGCAGGATGGCGTTCTTGGTCACCAGCCCCATGAGCAGGATGATGCCGATCTGGCTGCCCATCGAGATCGAGTGGCCACCGAGCGCGAGGCCGAGAAAGGCGCCGACCATCGCCAACGGCACCGACAACATCAGCGTGAACGGGTGCAGCAGGCTTTCGAACTGCGAGGCCAGCACCATGAAGATGAAGATGAAGGCCACCGCCACGGCGAGCCCCATGGCGGCGGCGGTCTCCTCCATGTCGCGCGCCTGACCGTCGATCTCCCACGAGTACCCGTCGGGCAGCGGGCTCTCCGCGAACGCGGCCTTGGAGCCGGCCAGCACATCGCCGAGCGCGTGCCCAGGGGCCACTTGCGACCAGACGGTGGTGGCGCGCATGCGCTGGTGGTGCATGATCGCGCTGGCGCCGGCGCCCATCGTGACCTCCGCCACATCGTCGAGGGTGACCTTGCCGCGCGGCGAAGGGAGCGGAAGGCGCTTGATGGACTCCACGTTCGCCGCGAACCGCGGGGCCGCTCGAACGCGGATATCGGCTTCCGGCCCGCCGTCGCGCAACGCACCCACGATGTTTCCCTCCACCAACGACCGGGCGGTGATGCCGACGAGCCCGGTGGGAACGCCGCGATCGGCGGCCACCCCGCGGTCCACATCGATCACCAGCTCGGGCACGCCGGCTTCGGCGGTGAGGCGAACATCGCTCGTGCCGGGCAGCGCCTTGAGCATCGACTCCACCTTTCGTCCCGCCGCCTCGACCCCCTCGATGGTCGGCCCCTGCACGATGATCATGAAGGGGGGCCAGTCGCCGAGCCCCTCGATCATCGAGGGCTCTTGCAGGCCCCCCACGCCGTTGGGAACGCTGTCGAGCACGGCCCGAACGTCGTCGCCGTACTGCACGAAGGTACGGTCGCGCTCCGCCTTCGGCACGATCGACACGCGGAAGCGGGCGCGATGGGGCTGGTCTTCGTGGCCGACGATCGTGTACACGCGGCGCACGCCGGGCAGAGCGAGCAGCTCGGCCTCCAACCCGCGGGCCATTTCGTTGGTGATCTGCAGGGAGGTGCCCACCGGCAAGCGCACGTCGCCGAGAATCTCGCCGCGGTCCTGCTTGGGCACGAACTCGGCAGGGAGCGAGGCCGCCACCCCTACGGTGCCGAGCAGCACGAACACCGTGAGGGTGGCCGTGGTCTTGCGGTGGGCGAGCACCCAGTTCAGCACCCGGCGGTAGAACGCATCCACCCCGTCGAGGAAGCGTTCGATGAGCGCCGGCAGGCCGGTGCGAACGCCCTGGTGGGGGAGGGAGAAGCGGGCGCTGAGCATCGGGTCGAGCGTGAAGGCCACAAACAGCGAGATCAGCACTGCCACCGAGATGGTCAGGCCGAACTGCTTGAAGAACTGGCCCACCATGCCGCTCATGAACGCGACCGGCACGAACACCGCCACGAGCGAGAGGGTGGTGGCGAGCACGGCGAGCGAGATCTCGGCCGTGCCCCGCGAGGCGGCCGTGCGCGGATCTTCCCCCAGCTCCAGCCGTCGGTTGATCGCCTCGCGCACCACCACCGCGTCGTCGATGAGCAGGCCGATGGCGAGGCTCATGCCCATGAGCGTCATGGTGTTCAACGAGAAGCCCATCAGCTGCATCATCGCGAAGGTGCCGATGATGGAGGTGGGCAGGGCGAGGGCGCTGATCAGCGTGCCGCGCCAGTCGAGCAGGAAGAAGAGGATGACGAGCACCGCCATGGCGCCGCCGTAGTAGATCGCCACCCACACCTCGTGGGCGTTGGCCTCGACCTCTTCGGCCTGGTCGGCGATCACTTCGTAGGCGGCCCCCGAGCCGATGCGCGGCACCGACTCCGCGAGCACGGCGCGCACCTTCTGCGAAACGGCCACCGTGTTCGCGGCCGACTTCTTCACGACCTCGATGGTGACAGCGTCCTGAAGGTTGTTGCGCACGTAGCGGTCGGGGCGGGTGAACCCGTCCACCACGTCGGCCACCTCGTCGAGCCGCACTGTCCGGCCGTCGTTGGTGTTGTGCACCACCGCGGTGCGCAGGTCGGCGACCGACTTGAACTGGCCCGTGGCCCGCACGCCGATGGTGTAGTCGCTGCTGCGGAACTGCCCGACGGGAACGGACAAGTTCTCGTAGCCCACACGCTCGGCCACCTGCCGCGGGTTCACCCCGAGCGCCGTGAGCTTGTCGAGGTCGAGGTCGACCTGCACTTCGCGGCGCTGCCCGCCGATGATGTTGACCGCCCCCACGCCCTCTACCTGTTCGAGGAGCGTCTTGATGCGGTCCTCCGCGAGCTGGCGCGTGTCGTTCACCGTGCCTTCGCTGGTGACGGCGAGCACCAGCACCGGCAGGGCGCCGATGTCGATCTGGCGGATCAACGGGGCATCTGCGCCGTCGGGGAGGCGCTTGGCGGCGGCGCCTACGCGGTCCCGCACGGTGTTCGTGGCTTCGTCGATGTCCGTTTCGAGGTCAAACTGGATCATCAACAGCGACACCGAGTCGCGCGAGAAGCTCTGGAGCTTTTTGATGCCGCTGATGCCGCCCACGGCGTCTTCCAGCTCGTCGGTGACATCGCGCTCGATGTCGGCGGGCGAAGCCCCCGGGTACACCGTCTGCACCAGCAGGAAGGGGAAGTTCACCGGCGGGTACAGGTCGGTGGCGAGGCGGGAGTAGCCAAGGAGGCCGAGCACGACGATCGCCAGCGAGAGCATCGCCGTGAACACGGGTCGGCTGATCGCAACGTCGGAGAGCCCGAACCCCCCCCCGCCGCTCTCCTTGCTCATCCCTCGCCGCCGAGCCCGCTCGGCGGGTAGAGCACGAGGCTGTCGCCCACCACGAGGGCCCCCCGCACGAGCCGCTCGTCGCCCCGCTCCTCGACGACCTCGACGGAGACTCGTTCGTAGCGCCCCGGCTCACGCATCACCACCACCGAGAAGTCGGGCCTCGCCACGATCGCGGCGCGCGGCACCGAGAGCACCGCCACCGGCACCGCCGCCCGGATCGTGGCGCGGGCATAGCCGTGAGCAAGAAAGCCCGCGTGTGCCCCTTCGATGCGGACTTCGACCGGAAGCCGCCGCGTGACGGGGTCGAGCGCCGGGATCACCCGAGTGACGGTGGCCTGCACCGTGGCATCGCTGCCCGGCGCGCCGGACGACACCGTGACCGGCATCCCTTCGCCGATCCACGTGTCCGATTCCGACACACTGCCGCGGATCTGCAGCGAAGAGAGGTCTTCGAGCAGGAACAGCGGGGTGCCCGCTCCCACCATCATCCCGGCGTTGTCGGGGCCGTTGGTGAGGGTGCCCGAGATGGGCGCACGAAGGGTGTGGTTGCCGAGATGGGTGTGAGCGAGCTGCGCCGCGGCCTGTGCCTGCTCCACGCCCGCTCGGCCGGCCAGCACGGCGGCCTCGGCGTCCTTGAACTGCTGCTCCGAGAGCCCACCGGCCTCGTTCAGGCTCTTCGCCCGGAGAAAGCCAGCCTCGCCCGCGGCCAGCTGCGCCTCTGCGCCACGAACGGCCGCATCGGCCTGTGCGGCCTGCGCACGCGCCATCGCATCGTCGAGGGTGGCCACCGCCTCTCCCGCCCGCACCTGCACGCCCCGTTGCGCCACGAGGCGCTCGATGCGCCCCGGCACGTCGAAGCCCAACTGCACGCTCGCGGCGGGCTCCAGGGTGCCGTCGAAGGTGATCTCGGGGGCCCATTCAGCGGCCGCCACGGCCACGATCTTCAGGTCGGCGGTTGCCGCGGCCGAAGCGCGGGGGGTGGCCGTTTCGGACGCGCAGCCCGACGCGAGGAGGGCGAGTACGAGCATGGGGGTGAGGAGCGCCTGAGCCATCGGGCCGCTTCGATAAACGCGGGCCCGCCGAATGGCAAGCCGGATAGCGTTCCTGTACCGTAGGGCACCGTGTTCTTCGTCCTCCCGCTGCTCGTCGGTTGCCCCAAGCCCAACATCCCGCCCGGGCAAACAGTGGTGGAAGACCTGCGGTTCGAGGGAAACGGGTGGGGTCCCTTCGCAACCGACGGCTCCAGTGTGCTCGCGGACACCATCGATACCCAGCCGACCCGCCGGCTGCTCGACCTGCCCGGACGGCTGGACGCCGGGCCTTACGTCGGCGACATCGGCGTGGTGGACGATGCGGTGCTGGCGGAAGACGCCCAGCGGATCGTCACCTGGTACGCCCACCACGGGTGGTTCGACGCCCGCTTCGTGGAGTGGGAGCGTCGCCCCCGAAAGCGCGGCGGTCCGGCGGGCGCCAAGGGGGCCGACCTCGTGGGCCACATCGAACGCGGGGAGCGCACGCGGTGGAGCGGGCCGGCCACGATCAACGGGCTCGACACCCTCACCCGTCCGCTGCGGGACAGCATCGAAAAACTGGTTCGCATCCGGAGCGGCGACGCCTTCACGCTCGACGCCTACACCGACGGCCTCGAGGCCATCCAAGGGCGGCTGCGGGAGCGGGGCTACGCCTACGCCACGGTGACCGGCGCGGTGGATGTGCGGCCCGACCTGCGGGAAGCCAGGCTGACCTACACCGTGGTTCCGGGCCGGGTGTGTGTCTTCGGGGCGGTCACGGTGGTGGGCGAAGCCGCACGGTTCGTGCGCCGGGTGAAGCTCGACGCGGCCCTCGTGCCCGGCCAAGGGTTCCGCGCCAGCCAGCTCCTCGCCGCGCGCCAGCGGCTCTACGGCCTCGGCGTGTACTCGCTCGTTGAGGTGGTGCCCACGCTCACCACGCCCGACGCCCGCGAGGTGCCGATCGAGATTCGACTGAAGCGGCGCCCGAGTCGGGAGCTGTCGCTGGGGCCGCGGCTCGATGTGCAGACGAACACGCAGGAGTTGGCGCTGGCCGCCCGCTATCAGGACGACGACGCCTTCAAGCGGCTGTGGCGCTGGCAGGTCGAGGCCACGGCCGGCGCGGCAACCGCCGTGGATCTGTCGCAGCCCACCGAGCTCGACGGCCAGATTGTCGACACCATCACGCCGGTTGGCGAGGTCAGCCAGGTGCTGACGGTCCCCAACGTGGTCGGGCGCTCCGTCGCCTTCGCCACCTCCACCGCGCTGCGCTTCGACCGCCTGCCGAGCTACCGCGAGCTGGAGGCCGAGGCTCACCCCGCGTTCACGTGGACTCCCGACGCACGGATCAGCGTCGCGCTCGGCTACCGCCTGAAGTACCACCGCTATTTCGATTTCGGCGATCTCGCGGAGATCCGCAAGACGCGCCTCTCCTCCACCATCTCGGCCGAGAACTTCCTCTCGGCGCTGGAACAGTCCCTCGTGTGGGATGCGCGCGACGACAAGCTGGCGCCCACCCGCAACTACTACGTGTCTGCCGTGCTCACGGAGGCGGGGGGGCCCTTCGGGGGCGACCTGGACTTCTTCCGTGCCCTCGGCGAGGCGAGGGCCTACCGCGCGCTGCGCTTCGACGGCGGCGACCCGCACACCGTGCTGGCGGGGCGCATCGGCGGTGGCGTGCTCTTCGCCTACGATCCGACCTCTGGCGTGGACATCGACGAGGCGCTGTACCTGGGCGGCGGCACGACCGTTCGCGGCTGGCCCGAAGGCCGCCTCGGCCCTCACCTCTGCTACCTCGACGGCCAGCTCAACCTTGACCCCACCTCGGGCACCCAGGTGTGTGGCGCTGACCCCGACGGCGACGGCGTTTCCGATGTGACCATCGAAGGGGTGGGCGGGGTGGTTTCGGCCTTCGGGAGCGTGGAGCTACGCCAGGACCTTCCGTTCAACCTCCGCCTCGCGCTGTTCGTCGACACCGGTCGGGTGTGGAACTCGTGGAACGGGGTGGCCTTGGAGGGGCTGCAATGGACGGTCGGCGCCGGGTTGCGGTACCGCTCGCCGATCGGCCCCGTCCGCCTTGATTTCGGCTGGGTGCCCGAGCCCGACGCCTACTTCGCCGACGAGCCCGGCTACGCCTTTCACTTCGGCATCGGCGAAGCGTTTTGATGGGTCGGCACCTCGCCCGAATGGCCCGCGTTTTCCTGGGCGTCGCCTTAGCGGGCGTCCTCTTGAGTGGCGTAGCCTACCTGTGGCTGCGCACCGAGGCGGGCAACGACTGGCTCCTCGGGCGCCTGTTGCCTGAGGTGCAGCCGACCGCCGGCCGAATCGAGGTGGGTCGCCTACGCACCGACCTGTGGGGGCACGGGCAGCTCGAGGACGTGGTGCTCATCGACCCCGAGGGGGTGGAGCGTGTGCGGATCGCGGAGGCGGACGTGGAGGTGGCGTTGCAGTCGCTGGTGGGGCGGGTGGCCCCGGTCCGGTCGCTTCGCATCGAAGGTCTCGACGTGCAGCTCGACGATCCGGCGGTGTTCGGGCGCATGTGGCCCGGGAGCCCCGAGGCCGTCGATGTCCCGTGGGCGGGCCTGCCGATCGATGTTCTTGTCGACCAGTTTTCGGTCTCCGGGCGCGTGAGCGTGGCAGGCCGTACCTTCGCGGATGTAGCGCTGACCGGGGCGCTCACCGCTCGAAAGAAGCAGGTGTCGTGGAGCGCGGTCGAACTGACAGCGGCCCTCGACGGCGAGCCGGTGAGCGTCACGGGCGCCGGGATGTGGTCGCCCGACCGCACGGCGCTGGAGGCGACCACGCTTCAGATCGGCGCCGAGGACGGAGCCGGTTTCAACCGCATCGTCCTGCACGGGGGGCTGGTTGGGCCCGGCATCTCCGTTGAACTCGACACGATCCACCTTGACTTGTCCGCGCTGAAGCGGCTCGTCCCCGAGCTGGAGACCGTCCCGGTCGCCACGCCGCTCGACGCCACGGGCAGGGTGTCCGGAACGCTCTCGGAGCCTCAGGTGGCGCTTGAGCTGGCCACGCGCGGCGGCCCGCTGGTGGTGAGCGCTTCGGCCGTGCCCACCGAGCGCCGCTGGGCCGTCACCGTGATCAGCACGGGGCTCGACACCTCTCCGGTGGTTCCGACCCTCGAGCCCTTGCTGTTCAACGGCGAGCTCTCGGCGGTGGGGCGCGGGTGGGGCTGGCCCGACGACCTCACGGCCGACGGCACGATCGCGGCCGACGCGACTGTGCGGGGGGAGGTGCTTTCGGCCCGCGGACCCCTGCATCTGGAAGGCGGCCACCTCTCGCTCACGCGGGTGAGCGCGGGGGGGTACGGCGCGCGGGCGCAGGTTTCTGGGACGGTCGATCTGCTCGGCTCCAGCGCGCAGCTCACGGTGCACGAGGCCGCGGGCTCGCTGCGGCCGCTGGGGGTGGGCGGGGGCGCTCGGTATGTGGGCGAGGTGTCGCTGGGGTGGACGGACCGAGTGACGGCCGGGTGGGCCGGAAAACTGGGCGCCTCCAACCTTTCCTATCGAGGCCTGACCGTCGGGGAAGCCGAGGCGGAGGTGCTGGGGAAATGGGACGGCACGGCCGCGTCGGGCACCGTCGCCTTCGCCGCCTCCTCGCTCCAGTTCGAAGACCGTCGCGCCGCCACCGCGCGCGGGACCGTGGAGCTGGGCGAGACCATCGCCTTCGAGGCAGTGCTCGCCGAGCCCGACCGCGAAGTGGCGGCCGTAGCGGGCAGCTACGACCCCCGCGACCGGCGGCTGCGCCTCGATGCGTTGCGCGCGGAGGTCGCGCCGGGCGTACTCGTCACCGGTGAAGGGGTGCAGCGGCTGCGGCTGCTCGACGCGGGCGTGGCGGACGCCGACGTGCACCTGCGCGTGGGCGAATCGAGCATCGGCGTGACCGGCGGCGCCAGTCTCCGCGACAGGGACACCCTTGTGGTGGCGTTGGAGTCGCTCGAGCTGGCGGACCTCGACCCACTGCTGCCGGGGCGCCTCCCCGGCTGGCGGGGCCGGGTGAACGCTCACCTTGGACTGGTGGGCAGCCTCGAAGCCCCGCGCTGGGAGGGCGACCTGAACGTCGTGGGCTTGGGAATCCCCGGCCAACTCGACGGGCTGAGCCTCTCGTTGGCGTTCGAGGGCGGGGCCGGTCGTGTGCAGGCGACGGGCGAGGTGGGCACGGCCGACACCGAGGTCCTCACGCTCGCCGCCTCCCTGCCCGTGCAGCTCTCCGCCTCGGGGGTGCGCTGGGGCGACGCCGACCCGATCGACGTGACCGTGCGCCTCGCCCCGACCGACACCGCCCCGCTCGCACGGCTGCTCGCCGGCCGACCCCTCCCCCCCGGTCGCCTCAGCGCCGAGCTCCGGCTCGTGGGCTCGCTGGCCGCCCCTCGCGCTGGGCTCACCGCCTCCGCCGACGTTCCGCTCGCGGAGGGCGGCCCCACCGCCCGCGCGTGGCTGGAGGCGAGCCTCGACGAGGGGGTCGGAAAGCTCCGACTGGTGCTGAACCAGTCATTCCAGTCGCGGTTGGAGTCGAATCTCACCGCCCGGGTGGAGGGGGCCCGCGCCATCCGGTCGCTGCTGGGTGGGGACCCACCCGAGCTGGCCAGTCTGTTCAGCGACTTCGCCGGGGTCGTGATGCTCAAGCAGCTCCCCGTCGGCACGATCCGCCGCGTGGTGCCCTTTCCCGGCGACGTGGACGGTGCGCTCTCGGGGGCCTTCGTCCTCTCGGGGAGCCCGCTGGCGCCTCGCCTTCAGGGGGGTGTCAACGTGGTGGGGGCGCGTGTCGGCACGCTGCGTGTGGAGCCCGCCACGCTCGAACTCCTGCCGTTGCCGCTGGGCTACAAGTTCGACGCATCCTTCGGGTTCGCCGACCTCCCCACGGCCGGTACGCGAGGCGCCTGCGCCCGAGGTCCCGGTGAGCCAGCAGGGAACCTTCGGCTGAGCGGTTTTGTGCCCCTTGACGAGAGCTTCGATCTGGGCCGGCCGGGCCTTGCTCTTGAGGTGGCGGGTGCGGGCGTTCCGCTGGCCGCGGTGGAGGCGTTCGTTCCCGCCCTCACCGAAACGGACGGGTGCATTCGGGTTGCGGGGACGGTGGGCGGAAGCCTTCGCGAGCCCGACGTGGCGGTGGGCCTCGCGCTGCAGCAGGGGAACACTACGGTGCTTCCGCTCGGGGTGCGCTTCGAAGACATCGACCTCGACGGGCGATTCCAGGCCGGCCGCCTCGTGGTGGACCAGTTCAGCGCGCGCACGGACAGCGGCCGACCGCGCATCGACCAAGCGTCGAGCCGCCTCAGCGGGAAGGCGGAAGTTCTCCTGGACCGATGGGTGCCGACGGCGGTGAACGGCACCGTTTCGCTCGACCACGCCTGGCTCATCGCCAAGGCAGACCGGGTGTTGCAGGTCACGGGCGACCTGGAGGTGAACGGCAAGGGGGCGACGTTCGACGTGGTAGGCGACATCGAGGTGGACGAGGGCTTCCTGAACTTCCCGTCCCGGTTCTTCGCGGCCGACGGGGAGGGCGGGCTGCACCCCGACCTCTCGGTGGTTCGGCCCGGGGCGGAGAGCGCGGCGGTGGACCGCGGGGAGCGGATGGGCACGGCGCTGCGGGTGCGCCCGAAGGTGCACATCAACCTCGCGCGGCACATGCGGATCTCCGCCGCCCTGCCCCTGCAGGGTGCCTACGGCGACCTCGCCCGCTCGCTCAGCACGGTCCGCGTAGACGCGGAGCTGGATGGCGAGGTCGACCTCACCCGAAAGGCCGGAGCGCTCCGGCTCACCGGCGAGGTGGAGGCCACCCACGGGTCCGCCGCAGTCCTGGGTCGCCCGTTCGATCTGACCGCGGGTTCGATCGCGTTCACTGGAGCAGACATCACGAAGCCGATTCTCGATCTGACCGCGGACTATGCGGTGAGCTGCAACGGCGAGCCATCGCTGGTGCGGGTGGCGATCTCCGGCGTGCCCGGTGAGCCCGAGCTGAAATTCTCGGGCGAAGGCGCGCTCAGCGAAGAGGACGCGATCCTCCGCACCCTCGTGCTCGGCTCCTGCCCCGGCGAGAGCGGCACCGGTGCGGGCAGCCAAGATGTGCTCCTTGGCCTCGTGGCCAGCATGCTCGCCAACGACCTCGCCAGCTCGGGACAAACCCTCTTCCAGCTCGACAGCCTCGAGCTGGACACCTCGGGCAATGCCCGCGTGAGCGTGGCACTGGGTCGCAACATCTTCCTGACGACGGCCTACGATCCGCTCGCCGACCCCGCCACCCAGAACAGCTTCTCTGTGCAGGTAGAGCTGGCCCTCCCCTACCGTTGGGTGCTCTCGGTGGAGACCGGCGACCGGGGCATTACGGCCCTTTCTTCGTACCGGAAGTTTCGCTTCTGACCTGAACGGCGGCAAGCCAGCGGCCAACGTCATAAGCGGGCCCATCGGAGTGCCCCATGCGCTGGTTGGTCTGTCTCGCCCTTTCGCTGTTCCTTTCCGGGCGCTCCGCGTTGGCGGCGGAGCCGCTGGAGGCGCTCGTGGGCCACGGCGATGCGGCGGTGCACAAGGAAAAGGAAAAATCGGCGGAGGAGAAAGAAAAGCAGTTTACCGACGCGGAGAAGGCTGCGGAGCAGAAGCGAAAGGAGCGCCTCGCGCGGGTGATCGTCCTGAAGTGGCAAGGCACGGATACCGACTTCTCCGATCCCGACGTGCAGCGCATCGTGAAGTCGAGAATTCAACGGCCGGACGCGGCGTTCTACCCCGACGTGGACCTCTACCAGGAGGGCCGCAAGGTGAAGGACCAGACGGTCGTGCCCGCCATGCAACCTGCGGTGGTGCCCTCGCAGAACATCTCGCGCGTGATGGCGGCCGTGGAAGAGGTTTCGGCGGTGCCCTACAACGGGTGGAGCCCGCCGCAGTGGGGGCTCAAGGCCAAGGAGCTCCAGGAGATGGTGGAGCTGCTGTGGTTCGTGGACCGCGTGGAGCTGCGCGAGCCGATCTTCCTGCTCTACGCCCAAGTCGGGCGCGCGGCGGAAAACCAGAACGAGATGATTCCGCCTTTTTACGAGCAGGTCGGGTTTCAGGCGGTGAACTACTACTACTACATGGCTGCCGTGCTCGCGCACCAAGACCCTTCGCTGATGTCGAAGCTCACCGACCAGGACCTCAACGCCAGCATTCAGGCCTACCTCTCGATGATGCAGCAGGGCGGCTTCCCCACCCTGACGCTCAACTTCGAGCAGGACGGGGTGGACTTTGACGCGGAGGACTTCGCCACCCGCTACGAGATCTACCTCAACGGCCTGAAGATCGACCCCGATGAGCAGGGCGAAGTCGACATTTTCCTCGGGCGCACCGACATCTACCTCAAACGGGTCGACAACGGGCACGGGCTCTCCGAGCGCCTCGAGGTCACCAAGCTTGAGGGCAAACGGTACTTCGTTCGGGACGTGGCGCGAAAGAAGATGGGCCTCGACCTCATCGAGCAGCTCTTCCTGCACCTCAACGAGTGCAGCCCCCAACTTGAGGGGGTGATCCTGAACTATCTGGCGATCTACGCGAAGATTCACGAGAAGGCCGAGATCTACATCGCCGTGCCGAAGGAGGGCAACCCCAACAAGACGGCCATGTGGCGCTACGATCGGCCCACCGCCAGTCTCTCGAAGGTTCAGGGGGGCGACGACGCCTTCCCCGTGCACTTCGCCCTGCAGCTGGCCGGCGGCATCGCCTACACCCCTTCCACACCCAGCTATGTAGGCCCCGACGAGAACGACGCCGCGGGCGCCGCGGCCTCCAGTAGCTTCGAAGTCAACCCGGAGAACCTCGTCGACCTGGAGGCGATTCCGGCGCTGATCCCGCTCACGCTGGAGCTGCGCGCGCACTACAACCGGCTCACGCTGGGGGTGGGCACGGAGGCTGGCTTCATTCCCGAGGGGGTCTTCGTGGAGCGCTACTTCCTCGATGGCGCGATCGACGGGGTGGTCTACGACGACGACGATGACGCCTTCAACGACCCGCAGTCTGGCGACACGTACAGCTTCGAGGGGCAAGAAACCGAAAAGGGGGAGAAAGCGCCGGACTGGGTGCAGGTCCTCCATACCGACTTCGTGAACCGCACATTCTACCTGACAGGAGGCGTGGTTCTCGGTCGAGACGCCGGCCTCGGCCTCGGGCCGCGGATCACCCTGCGGGTCGGTTGGTCGAACCTGCCTTACGCGCTCCTCACCACGGCCCACTTCGGCTGGAACATCGCCATCCCCATGAAAAAGGAGCTGCCGCGGGTGCGGCCCTACGTCGACATCGACGCGAGGGCGGGCGCAGTGTTCCCCTTCGCGTCGAGTCTGTCGTGGGAGCGTGGCGGCGGGAGCGCCAAGGTGCCCGTTCCGGCGAGCCCGATCGTGGCGCTCACCGCTGGCATCGGGACCACGCTCTGATAGGGTTCCTCCCGATGTTCTCCGCTCTCTGGTTCGTGGCGTCGTCCCTCGCGGCGCCCGCGCAAGCGCCTTCTGCGCTCATCGTGTGGATGGCGCCTGCGCCGCCCGCGGTCCCGGTCTTGGCCGCGGCCGAGAGGGTTTCGGGGGCGGCGCAGCATCGCGCTTGGGCCGACATGGCCTTCACCGGGGAGCCGTTCAATTCCGACGACGAGCGGCGTCTCTCGGCGTTGAACACGGTGCTCAAGGACGGCCGGGTGCGTTGGGAGGAGTTCGATGCCGAGGCGGGCGTGGCGCGCGCGCTGGCGAGCGCCGTAGAGCCGCTCACCGTGCTCACCAGCACCTCCGACCGCGATCTGCTCCGCACCGCCCTTCTCTGGGCCGGTTCGGGCATCACGCGCGGCTATCCGGAGGCCCTCTTCCCGAGCTTGCAGGACACCGCGCCCTTTCGCGTGAGCGTCGCCGGCAAGAGCGCGGTGCGCCCGTGGGTAGATGCCATCGCGCTCGATCCCAAACACAAGTTTGATCGAACGGAGTTTCCGGACGGCCAGTCCTTCACGCGGGTGGTGGACCTTCAAGCCGAGCTGGCGTTGTTGCCGCCCGGCCATCTCGCGGTCGATGTGCTCCCGCCGGGCACCGCGGTGGTGGTGGATGGAACGCCCGTGCCGGAGGGCACCCGCTCGGTCGACCTCGCCCCTGGTCACCACTTTGCGCACGTTCTCGTGAACGGCGCCGTGGCTGAACGGCTGGAGTTCGATTCGGCGCCGAACGACACCGCCAACCTTCGGTCCGCGATCTCGCCCGAGGAGCTGGCGAGCGCAGCGGCCACCGTGGCGCTCGGCAGCGCCGAGGTTCCGGCCGACGTGGCCACCGCCGTGCGTTCGCTCGCCGGCCGCATGGGGGGAGCGTACCGGGTCTTTCTCGGCACGGTCGACGAGAAGGGCAAGCCGCGGCTCGCCGCGTTCTCTGGAGGGGCGGTCGTGGTGAAGAAACGACCCGTCACCCTGCTTTTTGTCGGCGAGCTCGGCGGTGGGGTGTTGCAGTCCAGCGGGTTTTCGGGGAACGAGGGGGTGGAGGAGCTGACCTACCAGTTCGGCGGCTCGCTCGGGCTGGAGATGGGCATCTACAACGTTGCCCTGTTCGCCTCGGGCGACCTCGCTTTCTCCCCCAGCGTGCAGATGCCCTTCGGCACCGAGGGGGGCACCACGCCCGACGACAACGAGCAAACCAGCGCCTTCTTCCGCCCCAACGGGGGTGTGGGCGTGTACCTGCCGCGCCCGCTGCCGGGGAAGGTGTTCTTTCTCCTCGGCGGCACCTACGGCTGGTTCGCGCCCGCGAGCATGGGGCCCGGCGTGAAGCTCTCCGTGGGGATTCCACTTCAGAACGATGAAAAAACCTGGCTTCGCTTCACGGTGGACGCCTACCGGGGCACCCAGTCAGCAGGCTTTCTGGCAGAGGGCACGTCCACCTCGATGGCTTCTCTCCGCATGGGCTTCGGCAGCGGGATGTAGACGAAGCGTGTCGGGCGGCCGCGAAGGGTCCGCGCTACAGTGGCGGCATGTTCGGAACCCTCCTGCTCCTCGCCGCGTCGGCTTCGGCTGACACCCCCAAGTACCGGTTCTCCGACGGGGAGACGGTGCGCTACTACATGGACACGGAGCTGTTCTGGGGCAAAGGCATCCGGGCGGTGGCTCGGCTGAACCTCGACACGCGGATTCAGGGGATTCGGTTGCAGGCCGAGGTGGAGTGTGTGGCCAAGCCGATCGGCAAGAACACGGAGCTCACCTGTGTGCTCCCTTGGCTCGACCTGAGCGCCGACCCGCAGAATGACTCGCAGGAGCGGGTCGACAGGGTGATGGCCGACTGGGAGGAGTACACCAGGCCCGTGAGGGTGGAAGTGCTCGTCACTCCGGACGGCAAGCTTCGGGAGTTCGACGTCAACGGGCTTCCGGACGGCAACGACCGGGAGGGGCAACTCGCCATGCAGATGCACACCTTCTTGCGTTCGATGTTCGCTCCGCTCGACCTTTCTCTCCCCAGCGATCCGAAGGACTGGGTGCGCGGCTGGAAGCGCACCGACATCGGGCTGATGGTGCAACTTCCCACAGGCACCGGTACCGCGGGCGCGGGCACCGTGAAGTACGCGCATGTCGACGATCGGCTCGGCCTCGCGCTCGTGGACATTGCGGGCCGCGCCACCGTGGCGCCGGGTGGTGCTGTGGAAGAGTCCGCGAACGGCGGCCTCGTAGACCTTCGCATGGGCGGCGAAGCATGGGTCGACCCTGCCGCGGGCCAGCTCCTGTTCTCGGCGTTTTCCACCGATGGGCGCTTTGTGGCCTCGGCTTCTGCCGCGGGGGCGGGAATGTACATCGCCCAGAAGTCGGCGGTCCAGAGGGTTTCGGCGTTCGAGCCGGAGCACGGGGAGCCGATTTCGGTGGTGGCGCAGCGAGCGCTTCGGCGAACGGACGCGCCCCCCGCCGCAGACGCGGTGGCCCCTCTGGTGGACTTCGCCACCCTCGGCATGAAGCCGCTGTTCATCACCGGCCTTCCCGAGATCGCCGTGCCCTACGAGCTACCGAAGTCCACGGTCAAGGCGCGCGTCGTGGTCGGCGCGGACGGGGTGCCCACCAGCCAGCGTGCGTTCGAGGGCTACGAGCTGCTCTTCGAACACGTGGAGCGGGCGCTGCGCGATGCCCGCTTCCCCGTGCGCGAGGCAGCCTACACGGTGGACGTTGGGGTGGAGATCGTGCCGAGCTGACCGCAGTCGCTTCAGCCGAGGGGCCACACCGCAGGGGCGGACTGGTGCCCCTCGTCGTCGCTGGCCACCGCGCGCACTTCACCGGTGAGCTCGCAGGGTTCGTCGTCCGGGCTCCCGGTCCACGAGCCGGTCAGGTGGCCGCCCGCGACGACGGCGGCGTGGCGTTCCCCTTCCTGTCCTTCCTGGACGATCACTACGTAGTTGTCCGTCACGCTGATGTTGTCTTCCCCCTGCGGGTCGGTCACGGTGCCATCGATCACCCACATGGGGTTGTCGTCGGGATTGAGGGCACATTGGGCGCTGGTGATGGTCACGACGGGGGCGTCGGGGCTCACGCCGCCGGTGTCGGTGTCGGCATCGCTGTCGGTGTCGGTGTCGGCGTCGCCTTCGGGACCACCCCCGGCAGTGTCGGAGTCAGTGCCGCAGGCGAAGAGGCAGAGAATCAGGAGTGTGCGCTTCATGGGGGCTCCTACGAGATGCGGGTGGAGTAGGCTTCGAAGTCGCTGACCAGCCGGTGCAGGCGCGTGCGGTCGACTGCATGGGGGGCGAGCTCTCGGAGGGGGTCCACGCCTGTCGGCAGCGGCGCGAATTCCGGCTCGCCGCCGTGGAGCGTAGACGGCGGCGCGCTGAACCAGCGCCCATTTCTCCGCAACCACCGCATTCGGCCCGCCACGAAACAGAGCTGATTGTACTTGAATCGGCGGAGCGTGCGGCCTTGCGCGTCGTACCAGGCGCTCTCCATCACCACCACGCTCTCTTCCGGCGCATCGGCGAGCACGGGGGGCACGTCTTCGCCGACGGTCGCGAGCACGGCGCTGAACAAGTCGAGTGCGCTCACCGGGGTGTCGATCTTCGCCGGTGCGCGGCCAGGCTCCAGCCAGAACAGGGGCACCCGGGTGCCGCCGTCGGTGACGTTCGCGAAGTGGTAGGCCCAGCCCATCTCCCCGAAACACTCCCCGTGATCGGAGCTGAGCACCACGAGGTTGTCGGTGCCTTCGTGCAGCTCGCGCACGAACTCGTCCAACTGGCCCGCGATCCGCTCCCAGGCCACACGTTGGCGCGATCGCAGCGTGGCCATCGTGGTGGGCGAGATCGGCCCCTCGTCGCGCGCGAGGAAGGTCTGGTTCACAAGGTGGTAGAGCCCCACCATCTCGCGGACGGCGTCGAACCCTGAGCCCAACGCCGAGAAGATCGGCGACACGTGGTAGGGGAAGTGGGTTTCCATCAGGTTGAGGAACAAGAAGCTCGGGCGCCCCTTCCGGGTGTTTTCCGCGAGGATCTGGCGAGAGCGGTCGAGGATTTCTCCCACCGTGTCTTGCAGCCACACCGTGCCCGCCTCGATGTCCTCGGAGAGTTTGCCGCGCACCCAGTCGGTGGAGAGGACCTTCTTTCGCAGGCGTGGTTTGCCCACCAGCACCATCAACTCGTGCAGCTTACGATGCTGCGGAGGGACTTCTTTCCAGATGCGCACCACCTCGTCGAACCCGCGGTCGAGCCCGAAGATGTCGGTGGTGGCCACGTTGGCGGTGACCTGATGGGTGGCGTAGCCGCGGGCCTGCAGGCGCTCGGCGAGCGTGGGCACGCCGGGGTCGAGGCCGTGGCGGCTCTGGGTGTCGGCGCCATGCTGGTGGGGCAACAGCCCGGTAAACAGGGAGGCCGTGGCGGGCAGCGTCCAGCAGCCGGCGCTGCGCGCGGCGGTGAACTCAACGGCGTGCTTCTGCACCCACGGGAGCTTGGGGCCACTGCCGCCGTACACCGAGTCCCAGCGCAGCGAGTCGGCGATGATCATCACGATGTTGGCGGGTCGGGACACGGCCGCGATGGCTAACTCCCCCCCGAACCCGGCGCCCGCCCGCCGCCGGTGGGCCCTCGTGGCTCTTCTGGTCGCCGGCGTGATCGTGGCCCTCGCGCTGGTCGGCGAGAGCGTAGTGGTCACCGCGGTGACGATGGGGCGCCGTCTGGTCACCGGGGGAACCCTGCACTGGAGTGACGGGGCTTCGGCGTGGGCGGAGGTGCCGCTGGCCACCGAGCTTCGCCGGCTGTGGGGCCCCGGCGACCGCTTCCTCAGCCCCCGGTACACCACGGCCGCCGACGGCCTCGGGGTGGCCGAGCTCCAGTTCCTGCGCCCCCCCGACCCCCGCGCCGTGAAGCTTGTACTTCTCGACGTCGATCCGGCCCGATGGAACCTTCGTGTTTGGGGCCGCGCCGACTGGAGCCGCGGGGAGGTGGCCGACCTCGCGGAGGAAGGCGGGATGAGCTGGGCGGTCAACGGACCCTACTTCGCGGAGGATGGCCCGCTCGGCCTCGTGGTGAGCGACGGTGTGGTCCGCAACCGGCAGGGAAGCACCCGCGCCGCCCACTTTCTCGTCGACCGTGCCGGCGCTCGCCCGCGGATCGTGAACGAGAGGCGCACGAGCGTGGTCGGGATCCAGCAGGGTTTTCAGGGCTTTCCCGCCATCATGTCCGGCCGCCGCACCTTCGGCTACCTGCGCACCGGGGGCCGCGGATTTTCGATCTCGGAGGTGGAGCGCCGCACGGCGGCCTGCCTCGACGATCGCGGCCACCTCCTGCTCATGGCCACCGACACCTGGACGAGCGGGCTCTCCCTCGCCGAGCTCGCCACCATCCTCGGCGGCTTAGGCTGTGTAGACGCGATGGCCTTCGATGGCGGCGCCTCCACCGCCCTGTGGCTCGACGTGCCCGGTACGCGCCGCCACATCGACGGCTTTGACGGCGTGCCCGTGATCCTCGGCGCCAGCCCGCTCGCAGCGGAGTAAAGCCCCGCGTGCTCCCCGCCAGCCCCGAACGCATCGCCCGCATCTCGGCCGCGCTCGACCGTCGCGTCGGCAGCGTGGTTGCTGTCTGCGAAGCCGTGCGCCGGCGTCACAACGTGAGCGCAATCCTCCGGAGCGCCGAGGCCTTCGGGGTTCACGAGGTGCATCTCGTCACCCAGGGCTTCCGGCCGGTGCGGGGTGCTGCCCGCGGGGCCGAGCGGTGGGTGTTGCGCCGCCGGTTCGATCACATCGACGACTCCGTGGCCGACCTGCGTGCGCGCGGCTTCCGGGTGTACGTGGCCGACCTCGCGCCGGGGGCCTTCACCCCGGAAACCCTCCCGGTCGACACTCCCGTCGCCCTGATCTTCGGGAGTGAGTTGCGCGGCGTGAGCGACCGCGCTCGCAGCCTCGCGGATGGCGTGTTCCAGGTGCCGATGCACGGCCTCACCGAATCGCTCAACGTGAGCGTGAGCGCTGCGATCGCGCTGAGAACGCTGTCGGAGCGCCGTCGCGCACTGGTGGGCGCAGACCTCGACCCCGCCGAACGGGCCCGCTTCCTCGCCGCTTGGCTCCACGACGAGGAGGCCGCGCTACGGGGCTTTCTCGCTCGCACCGAGGCGGAGGGGCAGGAGCCAGGGGACGACGAGGAGGGGCACAACGGCGAGCACGGGGAGAGCCCTTGAGGTGAGCGCGATGGGCAGAGCAAGGAGGACGGGTCCCAGCATCGCCCCCGCGAGACCGGCCGCCCCCACGCGCGCTGCCCCCGCCGCAATGCCGCCCCCGTGCAGGCGGGCCCCCGCCGCGAACAGCCCCGGCAGGAGCACGAGGCCAGCCTCCGGGGCGAGGAGCGCGCCAGTCGCGGCGCACAGTGCGCTGCCGCCGAGCCAGCCCCCGACGAGCTCCGGTGCCCCCCGGCGGCTCAGGCGCTGCGCCACCCGAAGCGAGAGCGCCGCGGAGGCGGCGGCAATGACCCACGCTCCGACGTACACGCCTTCGGGGTGTTCGACCTCCGCCGGCCGGGCGAGAAAGTCGGGCCAAGTGGCCACGAGCGTGGTGAGGGCTCCGGTGCCGACTGCCGCCGCGAGGGCCAGCGCCGCGATCCACGCGAGGAGCCCCCCGACGGCGCCCCGTCCGCGCATCCCGGCCAGTACGAGCAGCCCGCCCGCCAGCGCTGCGCCCCGGACCGCCCATGTCGGCAGGGCCACCATCCACGGCCCCACCTGCTGCCAGGCCAGCGGCGAGTCCGCCGCCGCAGGCCGCCCGCGCAGCCACTCTTGCGCCAGCCCCACCACGCAGTCGCCGACCTGCTGCACCGCGCGCGGGTCGAGGCCCGCGAGGGTGTCGTCGGGGGTGTGGTAGCGCCATGCACCGTGGATCAGCGCGAAGTCGTACCCCTCCGCCCCGCTCGCCCGCAGCACCGTGAAGTCGGTGTCGTTGGGCAGGGACTCGTACACCCAGCGCGCGAGCGAGCCCGCCTGCGCGGTGCACCCCGAGGCTCGCCACGCCGACAACAGCGGGGGCGTCGATCCCGCGGTCTGGAACATGTAGGCCGGTCCCTCGCTGCCCCGCGCCTCCACGTTGATCACCAAACGGCGTGCGTTGGGCGCGTCGTTCACGAACGCCTGCGCCCCGTACAGGCCGGCCTCCTCGCCATCGGTGATGAGCAGGTGCAGGCGCGCTGGCACCCCATCCCGACTGAGGACTCGGGCAGCCTCTACCAACACGGCGAGGCCTAGGCCGTCGTCGGCGCCGCCGGGAGAGCCGCGCACGGTGTCGCTGTGGGCCACGAGCCACACGCCTTCGCCGCGGTCGCCCGTGGCGCTCGCCTCGAGGTTCAGGAGTCGGCCGTACTCGTGCGGCTCAGCCACAAAGCCGAGCGTGCGGAGGCGCGCCGCGAGGCCGTTTACCGCGGCGCGCTGCGCCGCGGTGCCTGTCACCCGAGGGCCCCCCGCCCAGGCCGCCACCTCTCCGAGCGCACGGTCGGCGGAGAAGCGTTCCGTGGGGGCATCGACGCGGAGCGCCGCGGGTTCACGCGGCCACGCGGCCAGCGTTCCCACCCCGAAGGCCACTGCCGCTGCCAGTCCCCAGCGCGTTTAGGCCGCCGCCCGCTGCCGCTCGGCGAGCCACGCGGCCACGCGGCGGCGGCCTTCTCCAGGCCCGCCATCGTCCACGAACTCCAAGTCGAACGTCGTTCCGGTTGCGATGGCGAATACGCGCCGCACCACGACGGCCGTTCGAACCTCGCCCTCCAAGCCCGGCAGCATCAGCTCCATCGTGGCACGGGTGCCGGCGCGTGCCGCCTCTTCGAGGCTCATGGTTGCGTTCACGCGCGCCCCGCCCGCCGAGAGGTTCACCAACGTCAGCACCGGTCCCACGGCGCCATCCACCACGAAACAAACGCTGGCTGCCGTTCCCGTCATGTCAACCCGCTGGCTGAGGCGAGGGTAGGCCACGGCACGGAGCGCGGTGGGCGTACCGGGCAGCTCCAAGTCTACATCCCCGCCGAGCACGTACTGTACGCCCTCGTCGGTCTCGATGCGCCGTCGCACACGCAGCTCGCAGAGGCTGGGACGCTCACGGTTCCACCCCACCTCCGCCGGCATCCCGGGTGCGAGGTCTACCGCGCTGAGCAGCGCCGAGCGCACGTGCACCCGGCCGTACGCGAGGTCGACCAGTTCGACTTCTTCGGCAATGGCTTCTCCCACCCGGAGGAGCAATCGGTGGTTGCCAACGCGGGCCGCAATGCTCTGCCGGCGGGCAACGAGACCTGGCGCCAGCAAGGCTTCGGCGGCGGCCAAGTTCGACCGAAGGTCCTGGTCCGTGGCAGCGGCGGCCTGCTCCTCCACGACGAGCGCCTCGCGGAGACGTTCCACCTCGGCGGTCAACACGCCCTCCTCCGCAGGCGACTTACTCCGATCGCCAGCCTGGAGCCGGCGAAGTGCCCTGCGGGAAACGAGCAGGTCGCGGTCCACCCTGCCGGCCAGTCTCGCCAGCGCCATCCCGAGCACCGTGAGCACGGACCCCACGCAGGCGAGTGCGAGCGTCACCTTCCGGCGCTCGGCGGCCAGCGGCCCCTTGATCGTCCGCGTCAGCTCCAGAACACCCACCGGGCGCCCGTGGGTGTTCGTGATGCGCGCCCACGTCACCACTCGCTGCGCGTTCACGTTCAGGTGCGATTCGCTGATACCCCCCTCCCACACCCTCCTCAACCCCGGAGAACTGACCACCGGGCGCAGCCACTCCGGCGTGGCCGCGTTGGAAACGGTGACGAAAAATCCCTCGACGTCGGTTTGCCCGGGCACGTGGAACCCGCCCGACGTCTTCGGGACCAGCAGCCGCACACGATCTTCGCCGTGCAGCGCGCCGGTACGCACGAACGCGCTGTGCGAGCGAGCAATCGCGTCGCCGTGGCCGGTCCAGGACTGCACATGCTCGCGCTCGGGGAAGAGGGCCGCGAGGCCCACGAGGCGTACGGTCGCTTCGTCCTGGGCGAGCTCCTGCCCGGCCGCCTTGGCGGTTGCGGCCGCCTCGGTCAGCACGTGCTCTCCTGCGTTGCTCCACAACCAGAACCCGAGCCCGGCGATCAGGGGGCCGGCCACGAGTGCGAACGCCGCCGTCTGCCGGCGAACGAGCGTCGGCTCCCGAGGCGCCCTGCGGGATTTTAGCATGAAACTCGCCACGGAACCGGGTATCGGCTCGCGCCATTCCTTCCTTGAGCGAGCTGCGGCCAGCGGCCGCGGGGGTCAACGAAGCAGGGCATCGGAGCGGGCTTTGGCCTTCTGGGAGAGGGCGTCGGCGTCGTCGCCCACGTAGGACTGCACCTTGTGGTACAGGGCGATTGCCTTCTCGTTCTGCCCTAACCCCTCGAGGGTGCGGGCTTCCTTGTAGGTTTCGCTGGCCTGCTGCTTCAGAGTGGCGCGGGCTTCGGCCAGTTTGGCCACAGCGGCTCCATTGTAGGGGTCGGTGGCCACCACTTGGAGCAGCAGCTTGCGTGCCCCGAGCGCGTTGCCCGACTTCAACGCGGCGTTCGCCTCCATCCAGGCCGCTTTCGACTCCGCCTTCATCCGGTCTTTGGCCTGGCGCACGCCTTCCTGCGCGGAGTGGTACTGCGGCGAGACCCTGCCGGGATCGGCGGCCATGACGTCTTCGAAACCGCGAACGGCTCGCGAGAGTTTGCCCTGCGAGAGGTCGGCCTGCGCCTCTGCCAGTCGACTCTCCAGGTCACGGGTGGCGGCGGCCGCTCGCCCGGCGCTCGCCGCCCTCGCCGCGGAGGCGGTTTGGCTATCCAGAGCCACGAGAGCGGCGCGCAGTTCGGCGTCGTCGGGAGCGAGGGCCAGCGCGGCGTCCAAGGCCGCGCGCGCTGCGGGCGGGGACAACTCGTTCGCTGCGAGCTTCGTTATCGCATCGAGTGCGGCGGTCTTGGCGGCCGAACGCGAAGCATCGGTGGTGCTTCGGGCGAGGAGCGACGCGCGGATCTCGCCGAAGGTGATGAACTCGCAGGCCGCGTAGCCCATGCGGCGAGCGTCCACGTTGTCAGGGTCAACCTGCAAGACCCGGTAGAAGGAGCCGGCTGCCTCGAAGTAGTGGCCCTCGGCGAAGTGACGCATCCCATCCGCCATGATCGGCGCGGTGGTGGCGGCGTCGGCGGGCGCGACGATCGCCGAAGTGGGGGCAGGCGTGTCCGTGGCGCGCGCCTCCATCATCCCCGTCAGCACCTCGCTGGCCACCTTCCCCCCCACCATGACGAACGTGAGGCCGAGCACGCCGATCGACACGAGATTGATGGGCCGGGAGAAAAATCCGGTGCTTTTACGCGTCGCCGTGGACCGCAGGCGTTTCCCGCCGCCTCGGACCGGATTCACCTCGATCTCTTCCACGGCCGGCGGAAGCGGGGCGAGGAAGGCGGTGGTGGCGGGTGGCGGCGGGGGCGGTGGGGGAAGCGGACGGGCCGCCGGCGGGGCCACGAGGGGCTCCACGAAAGCCTCCGTGCCTTCGCTCTCACCGGCGAGGCTGAAACGAAGCTCGACCGCGCCGATTCGGATGCGGTCGCCCTCCTCGAGGGGGCGCTCCTTTACCCGCCGCCCATTCACAAAGGTGCCGTTGCTTGAGCCGTGGTCGCGCAGCGTGAACCGGCCACCTTCGCACCGTACCTCGGCGTGTACCCGCGAAGACGCCGGTTCGGGCAGCACGATGGCGTTGCGATCGGAGCGCCCGAGGGTGAGCACGCCATCGAAGGGCAGGGGGAACACCCGCACGGGCATCCGGTGCGCGCTGGTGACGGTGAGCAGCGCGAGCGGGGCGGCGTCGGGCATGGGCGACGTACCGTCGCGACCGGCAGTGATCTCCCCCGCTTCCATCGTGGCGTGAACCTGAACTCGGAGCGTGAAGGGATCGATCGCGACCTCTTCGCCGTCGCCGAGTACCTGCCGCCGCACCGCCTGCCCACGGAACCACGTGCCGTTGCCGCTGCCGAGGTCCTCCACCACCACGCCCTCGGCGCTCACCTCGAGCCGGGCGTGCCTTCTCGACACTCCGACATCGGCCAGGACCACTTCGTTGTCGTCGCCACGCCCGACATGCACCACGCCCTCAGGCAGCACCAGCCTCCGCTCGGGATGCCCTGGCTGCAAAATGTGGAGCTCCACCTGACTCACGGTTTGCGGGCCCGGGCCAGGGAATCGGCCGCCTGCATGTGCAGCGGGTCGGCGGGATCGGGGACGAGCAGCAGCACCGTCTCCCACGCGGCGATGGCCTGCTGCACCTGCATGCTGTCCCAGTAGCGGAGGCCCGCGTCCAGCTGTACTTGCGCGCGGGCGGCGATTTCCCCGTTGAGCCGCTCGATACGTACGGTGCAGATCTCGCAGGCAGGATCCAGCTTGAGGGCCATCTGGTACGTGGTACGGGCGTCGTTGAGGCGGCCGGTCTCGTACTGGGCGTGGGCGCGCTCCACCAGCTCCGTGGCGCTGCTACCGGCGGGGGCTTGGGGAAGCTGAGCCGTGCGACCGGTGGCGTCTTGGCCGCTTGCCACCGCCAGCGCGTCCGAAAGCGCTGGCGTGGTAGCGCTGGGCGCGGCGGGGAGGGGAGGCAGGCCGTCGGCCGGCAGGACGGTGCTCAGCGAGTAGCTCGGGGCTGCGGGTGCGGGCGCGGGCGCGCTGTCGCCGCGAACCCAGCCGTACGCACCGAAGCAGCCGACACAGCTGGCCACGCCGACTAGCGCGAGCGCGAACGGCCACGCCTTCCACTTGCGGGAGGCGGGTGGGGCCGCCCGTTCGCGGGGTGCAGCTGACCGGGCCCCCTCAGGGTTGGCGTACTCCAGGTCAAAGAAGTGGGTGCCGACCGACACCCGGTCGCCGGGCTTCAGGACGCGATGGTCCGCCACCCGCTCACCGTTCACGAATACGCCGTTCCTCGACCCGGCATCCTGCACCCACACGGCTCCGTTATGCAGGATCACCCTTGCGTGTTGGCGGGAAACCCCCGTGTCGTCGAGCCACACCTCGTTGCCGGGCTCCCGGCCGAGGCGCAGCCCTTCGGTCGTGACGACAAAGCGCTGGCCCACAAGGCCACCCTCCACTCCCACCAGTACCGGCACCGGATGCATCCTTGGTGGATAATCCGAAATCGTCGCGATCGGTGCAAGCGTCGGTCACGGGCGAGCGTGAACGCGGCGAACTGTGGCGGGAGGCCCTGCCGTTTTCAGCCCTGACGGCCCTCGATCGCGAGCAGCAGCACGACGAGCGCGATCCCGAGCCGGGGCTCGAGGTCTTGGTTCTGGCCCCCTTCGAAGTTCACGTCGTAGCTGATCTGGAACGGATTGAAGCGCTGGCGGATGGTGCCCAAGGAGTGGCCCGAGGCATCCTTCACCGTGAACTTCTGGGGGAGCCATTGCTTAAAGATTAGGCGGCGAAGCATGGCCATCAGCATGCTGTCCTCCTCGCACTTTCCGAGGAGTTCGTCTCCGGCGCCGAGCACCAGCCACGAGTCGCGGAACATCGACTTCATCCCTTCGCGCTTGCAGGCGCCCACGACTTCGCCGCTGGTGGCGTCGGTCACGTCGTAGGTTCCCGAGAAGTCCAGCACGGACCGCGCCTTGATGGTGAGCCGCTTGTTGGACTGCCCCTCGTCGGCGAACACGTTTAGTTCTTCCTTGAGCTTGAACGCCTTCTGCTTCACGAAGAACTGGAGGCGGCCCTCGGGATCGAAGATACGGAACGTGCTGCCAAGGAAGGAAAAGAGGGCTTTTTTGGCTACAAACTGACGACCGATCTGCATGTTCTCTCCTGAGACGGCCGAGCGTAGCATGCACGGGGTATGTGGCCGGCATGATTCGCAGGCTCGACCACGTGGCGGTGGCGGTTCCCGACCTTGCGCGGGCCATCGCACGGTTCTCGGAAGACCTTGGGCTCCCTCTCGCGGGCACGGAGGACGTGCCCTCAGAGACCACCTCCACCGCCTTTCTGCCGGTGGAGGGCACCCGCATCGAGCTGGTGCACCCGATGGCAGGGCAGGGGCCGATCGCCAAGTTTCTGGAGAAGCGTGGGGGTGGGTTGCACCACCTTTGCTTCTCGACCGACGACATCGAAGCCGATGTGGCCCGGCTCCGCGCGAAGGGCTGGCAGTTCCTCTCTGATGCGCCGAAGGCGGGCGCCCATGGCTGCCGCGTGATTTTTGCGCACCCGCGCTCCTGCGAGGGCGTGCTCATCGAGCTGTCGCAGCCGCCGTCGTTCCCGGAATGAACGTCGTCGGCATCACCACCAGCACCGCCGACCGGAAGCGTCGCGCGGGGCAGCGCATCGTGATGGGCTTGGCGGGGCCGAGGGTCACGGAGGAGGAGCGGAGGCTGATCGAGGAGGTGCGGCCGGGGGGCTTTGTGCTTTTCGGGCGGAACGTCGAGGAGCCCCGCCAGGTGTTGGAGCTGAATCGTGAGCTGGCGTCGCTACTCCCTGCGGAGGTGCCGCCGATCCGCACCGTAGACCAAGAAGGCGGGAGGGTGCAGCGCGTTCGCGAGCCCGCCACACGCTGGCCGCCGATGCGTCACGTGGGCAACGTGGCCGACCTCGACCTCACCCGCGAGGTGGGCGCGGCCATTGCCCGCGAGGTGCGGGCCCTTGGTTTTGATCTGGACTTCGCGCCGGTGGCCGACGTGGACAGCAACCCCAAGAACCCCGTGATCGGCGACCGCAGCTTCGGGAGTGAATCCGGGGCGGTGGCTCGGCACGTCTGGGCGTTCATCCACGGGATGCAGGACGAAGGCTGCATCGCCTGCGCCAAACACTTCCCGGGCCACGGCGACACGTCGGTAGACAGTCATCTCGACCTCCCTGTCGTGGAGAAGGACCCGCCGGATATCGACGAGACCGAACTGCCGCCCTTCGAGGCGGCGATCCGGGCGGGCGTCGGCTCCGTCATGACCGCGCACGTACTCTTTCCCACCTTAGACGAAGACCGCCCAGCGACGATGTCCGCCCGCATCGTGCGCGCGATCCTGCGTGAACGATTCGCCTACCGCGGCGTCATTTTTTCGGACGACATGGAAATGAAGGCGGTTCGCGGGCGCTACCCGCTGGAGTTGCAGCTCGCGGAGGCCTCGCTGGCGGGTGTGGACAGCTTCCTCTTCTGCAAGGAGCCGGAGCTGGTGCTCGACGGATTCGAGATTCTAGTGCACCTGCAAGAAGCCGACAAACAGCAGGAAGACGCCGCGATCGATAGCGTGCGGCGCTGGAACACCCTGCGGGAGCGTTTCCTGAAAGACCCGCCGCCGCGGCCGGAGCTGTCGGTCTTAGGCTGCCGCGAGCACGCCGACCTCGCGCTCCTCGTGAGTGCGCGGGGAGCGCAGTCGTGACGGGCCCGCTGCTGCTCGCGGCGGTCCTGTTCGCCTCCCCGGCCCGAGGCTGCGAGCCGCTGTCAGAGGTTCCCGAGGCCGCGCAGGTGGCCTGGGTGAGCCGGCTGCGGGCCACAGCGGGAAACGACAGCTGGCTGGAGGTGGTGGAGTTGAGCAAATTGCGGGCACTCGTCGCCAGCAGCGACCGCGACGGCACGCGGGTACTCCGGGGTCTCGGTCTCTTGCGCCGCACTCAGCCCGCTCGTGCCGAGTACAAGGTCACGGTCTTCGAGGTCGCCCGCACCCAACTCTGCCGCGAGATGGATGGCGAGCCGGGCACCGTGGTTGCCGGGGTGCCGGTGTGCGCCGCGCCCGAACAACAGCCCGGAACCGGGGTTCGCGCCGCCGCCTACACGGGCTGCGGGTACCACACCGATCTCGGCGCGGGGGTGCGCGGCCTGGACGTGCTGCGGGTGCGTTGGGCGGATGCCGTTTCGAAGGGGTTCTGCGTGTTGCCCTGGGCGCGCTTGCTCGCGGAGGGCTGAGCAGGCGCCTCGATCGTCAGGGCCGCCGCTCGCCGCGCAGGTCGACCGCGAGCGCTTCCCTGCCATCAGGCAGCACGTTGAACATGCGCACGCTGAACCCTTCCGGGTCGCACCAGTCGAGCACGATGCGCCACCCCCAGTCTGGCGAGCCATCGCCGGCCGGGTAGGTCGTGTACAGCGCAACGGACTGCCCCTGCACGTGGCCGTGGAGCACCAGCGCGCTGACGGCGTGGAACGTGTCGGTGTAGTCGCCCCGGCACGACTGAGCGGGCCCGCGGAGCGCGATCACGCCCTCCTTCGCCACGCCTTCGTGAGCCCAGCTCACGCACACCTCGTTGGCCGAGATGACGAGCGCGCCTGCCGATACGTGGGCGGGAGTGCCGGGCATGAACCACAGGCGGTTGGAACCTTCGAAGCGGCCGTGATGGGAGGGAGGGATCATGGGTGCATGCTTAGCCCGAAATGGGATGTTCGCGCGGCATCCTCGGGGGCGCGCAACGGTCGATTCCGTGGGTGTGTACCGCGAACGGATTTTTTGCATGACGTCTAAGATCGATTTTAAGCCCATTGAAGGCTGTTGTGTTGTGAACGCCGGATCCGTGCGCGTCGAACCGCTGTTTGCCCCTGCCGATCCGGTGGGGCGGCTTCTCACGTAGGCTCCCCACTCGCCCCCCCGACTCCACGAGGAGAAGGGCGGGCGCGGCCGAGTGGCTCACAGCCACGAAGGAGAGTCGAACGATGAAGAGCCTGACCCCCCTGCTCGGGGCACTTCTGCTGATCGGATGCCCCGTTCCCGACGAAGGAAAAGACGACGACCCCATCGAGACCGGTGAGCCCGTCGACACGGACACCGGCGATACCGGCGGCGATACCGACACCGGCGGCGACACCGACACCGATACGGGCGGCGGGGAGACCGGCGACACCGCGGAGGACACCGGCGACACCGCCGAGGAAGTGGACCCCGTGTTCGCGGCGATTCCGGGCTCGGGCGACTTTGCTCAGGTGGCCGACCTCGTCGCCACCGACACGGCGCTCTACGCCGCGGGCTTCAATGCCTCCGGCGACGCCGCGGTCGTGTCGATCGACATGGCGACCGGCGTGGTGACCGAGTTGTACTCGGGCGACCCGCTGGTGCTGCCCAGCGGAATCGCGCTCTCGGACGACGGCACGACACTGTACGTGTCGGACGTTGCTTCGGCGAGCGCAGACGGCGTCACCAACGGGGGCGTGTATGCGCTCGCGGCGTCGGGCGGTTCTCCCACGGAGATCGGGGTCTCGGGGCAGATCGACCTGCCGGGCGACATCACCCTCGCCCTCGGCGGAACGATGGCGTACGTCTCCGGCTTCACCACCGACGGCGAGGCGGCCATCTTCGAGGTGACCCTGTCCGGCGGTGCCGCTGCCGTGGTGCACTCGGGCGATCCGCTCGTCGATCCCCTGCAGCTGGATCACAACTTCGACGGCACGACGCTGTACGTGCTCGACTCCCTCGCCGCCGACGGCAAGGGCACGGTGTTCGCCTTCGACACGCCGGGGTTCACGAACACCGAGATCCACTCGGGGTTCGATCTGAACTTCCCGGGCGGGTTGGGTGTGGATGGAGACGACGCCTACGTCTACATCTCCACCATCGGCGCGCCCAGCCTGCTCGCCCTCGCCACGGATGCGTCGGGCTTCGAAGTCATCGACACCCTCGGACTGATCGACATGCCCACGGGTGTCTCGGCCCTCACGGACACGGTGTACCTCGGGGAGTCCTCCGGGGCCGCGAGCACCGACGTGTTCGTCCTCACCTACTAAACTCCCCCCTTTCAAGATCAGAGGTTCCATGCTTACCACTCTCATGCTGCTCGCGTTTCACGCGCACGCCTCCTCCCACCGCGAGGCGCCGGCCATCGCGCTCGACCCGTCGGCCGACATCACCGACTTCTACGCGTTCATCAGCCCGGAGAACCCGGACAACGTCGTCTTCATCCTCAACGTCAACCCGTTGGAGGCGCCCGGCGGCGGTCCGAACTTCCACCGGTTCGACGACAACGTGATGTACGCCATCAACATCGACAACGAGGGCGATGGCGAGGAGGACATCGTCTTCCAAGCGCGCTTTGAGACCAGCTACGATGCTACCGATGCGTTCGGGCTGGAGACGTTCATCTACAACATCGGCCCGGTCGGCACCGCGGGCAGCGTGTACCACCACCAGTCCTACAGCGTCACCCGCGTAGACGACGGCGTGGCTTCGACCATCCTAAGCGTCGGCGACACGGCGCCGATCAACGTCGGCACCCAGAGCGGCTCCGACGGGTACAACCCGGAAGGCTCCACGCCGGGCAGCATCACCACGGCGAACATCGAAAGCTCGGGCGACTACCGCTTCTTTGCGGGCCCTCGCCAGGAAGGCTTCTACGTTGATCTCGAGCGTACCTTCGACCTACTGAACCTCGCGGGCCTCGACGGCACGGCCAACCAGAACACCCTCTTGGGCTACAACGTTCACAGCTTTGCGATCGAGGTGCCCATCACCTCGCTCACGAAGGACGGGCTCGCCGCCACCTCCGCCAACAAGAACAGCATCGTGGCCGCGTGGGCGACCACTTCGCGCCGTTCGGTGACGGTACGCCGCGCCAACGGCGTGGACTCCGGCAGCCGTGGGCCGTGGGTGCAGGTGTCGCGACTCGGCAACCCTCTGGTCAATGAGGTCGTGCTTCCGGTCGCCCAGAAGGACATCTTCAGCTCGGCGCACCCGCGCGACGACATCCAGTTCCTGTCCTACGTGCAGACGTCGGTGCTGGGCGCGTACATGAACGTGGTGTTGGGAACGACCTGCCCCAGCAGCTTCGACGCCGGGCTCGGGCTAGGCGGCCGCGAGGACCTGATCCTCGCGTTCCTCACCGGGCACCCCGCCCTCGGCACCATGCCGGACGACTACGCGCTGGGCGGCTCCATTCCCGGTGAGGCGGGCAAGAGCTTCGGCGCCTTCGAAGCGCTGCGGGTGAACCTTGAAGGCGACGGGTTCGGCCAGTGGCCGGACGGGCGCAACGTGGAAGACGACGTGGTCGACGTGGCGCTCGGCGCCGTGTGCGGCGGCCTCGCCGGCTCGGGAGAGGGCTTCGCGGTGGTCGACGGCGTCGACTCCTCCGGGCTTTCGTACCTCGACAGCTTCCCCTTCCTCGGCGACCCCTGGGCGGGCGACGACCACCCGGAAGGCGCGCACGACGAACTCTAGCCTACGGGCCTGATCGACGAAGGCGTCGGGCTCAGCCCGGCGCCTTCTTGCGTTAGCCAGCGAAGACGGGCGTGAACTCGGCCTTGGCTGCGTCGAGCAGGCCGCCACAGCCGGGAACGGCTTCCGTGCCGACACGAACGCGCTTGCCGTCGATGGTGACGTCGAGCAGGGCGCGGCACGACGATGTGGACTTTTCGGCCGCGCCCGAGCGCTGGCGGGTCACGACCACAAAGCCATCCACCTTGCGCTCTCCGACCCCCGCGCACGGCGGTGGATCCCCGGCCGTGAACGATGCGGCGTGTTGCGTGGCCGCCTCCACACAGCTCCACGCGGAGGCCGGTGAGCCGTCCCAAGCGAAGGAGAACCGGGCGACCGCGCGCGCGGAACCGTCTGCGCTCGACGACGTAGGCGTTCGGGGCCCCCCTGCGTCCAAAACACGCTTGGCGATGGGGTTGAGGTCTCCCGGTCGCGCGGGCTCGAGGAGGGAGCCATCCCCGATGGCCGCGGCCGGGGCGGGGGTGGGCGCTGGGCGCAGCAGCACGGCCACGAGACTGATCCCGAGGGCGAGGGCCACAAGGCCGACGAGGAGCGTGGAGCGGGGAATGGAGGATTGCACGCGGAGCCCTATACTCCTACGAGGCGCTCCACCAGCCAGTAGAGGCCCGCCAGCGCGAGGCCGGCCGATCCGAGGGGGACGGCCCGCTTCTCAAAGGAGTCGTAGCGACGCAGCCACAGGAGCAGCGGCAGCACCACGGCCACGACGGCAGCCTGGCCGACTTCCACGCCCCCATTGAAACAAACGAGCGCCGTGGCGAGCGCGTGGCGCGGCAGGCCGAGCTGGGCGAGCATCCCCGCAAAACCGAATCCATGGATCAACCCCAGCAGGAACGTCAGGATCACCCGCCGCCTGGCGGGCGGGCGCCAGAAGTTCTCGACGCCCACGACCACGATCGACGCCGCGATCGCCGGCTCCACGAGGGCGGGCGGGAGGGTGACGTAGCCAAGTGCCGCGAGCGTCAGGGTGATCGAGTGCGCGACCGTGAACCCGGTCACGATGACGAGCATGTCGCGGAGGCGCCGGGCGGTGAGGAGGAGCCCGAAGAGGAAGGCGAGGTGGTCGTACCCGGTCCAGATGTGCTCCACGCCGAGGCCGAAGAACCGGCCGGCCACGCTCCCTTGTGCGGCGGTGAACGAAGTCTCCGGTGCGCCCGCATCGAGCATCGCCACGGCGGCGCCCTCGACCTCCACGTAGTGCCGGTGCCCGGGCTCCATCTCGCCGAGAAATCCCGCCCGGTACCGGCCCTCGCCGCTGGGGCAGAGGAGCGCAGCGCGGATCGCCACGCCGTCGCCCTCCACGGCGGTGACCGTCGGGTCGGAAAGCGTGCACCGCACTCCCCCCGCGCTCACCTCCACCTGGTCGAGGGTGAGCTCCGCGATCAGCACCCGCGACGCCTCGAGGTCCTCCATCGGGATGTGGTTCGCGAGCTCGGGGCGCGCGAAGGTGAGCGTGAGGGCGTCGGGGTCGATGCGGGCGTAGGAGAGGCCTGGCCGGTGGGCGAGCACTTCGGGGACGAGCCAGAGGATCATCGGAGGAGTTTTCGCTCCGACGGGAGGAGGCCGGGACCCGACGCGGCCGCCCGCGCGAGCAGCGCGGGATCGTTGAGGATCAACCCGCCCTGCAACAGCACCCGCGGCTCGACGATCCCGGTGGCGAGGGCGGACCGCGCATCGGCGGAAGCGTCCTCTCCGGCCCGGAAGCGGGCGTAGGCCAACGCCATCTGCGTGACGGCGTCCTGCCGCTCCTTCCACTCCTCGGTCAACAGGACCACGGCCGCGGCAGGGTCGCGCTCCGCGAGCCAGCAGGCGTAGCCGCGCGGGTCCTGGGAGCGCACCGCCTCGACAGAGGCGGTGGGATCGAGCTCCGCGCGCGCGCGGACTGCCTCGACGGTGGGGCCCGCGGCGCGGAGCGCCACGGCCGCGTCGGCTGCGCCTGCGTGCAGGCGCACTCGCCCGAGGGCAAAGAGCGCAGGCTTGTAGTCGGGGACCAGCTTCAACGCCTCGTCGAGCTCCGGCGCGGGCTTTCCCGCGAGCGCGTGCAGCCAGCCGAGGCGCACCAGCGCCCACGCCAGTGGCTCCGGGTCGCCGGGGTTGCCCGCGGCGACCGCCAGCTTCTGCATCTCGATGGCGCCTTCGGTGTCGCCCCACAGCCAACGTAGCCAGCCCACACGGTCGTACATGGCGAGGCCGGGGCGTAGGTCCATCGCACGCTGATACGTCTCACCGGCTGCGTCGAGTTTGCCTTGCTCCATGAGGGCGTCCCCGAGCAGCGCATGTGTCAGCCATGTATCATTTGTATTGACCAGGGCACGCGCGGCCACTTCGGCCTCGGCGAAGTGGTGGAACTGGATCAGCAGGTGGATGCGCAGTTCCTGCGCTGCTGCGTGGGCTGGAGTGCGTTCAAGGGCGCAGTCCGCGGCGCTCTCAGCGAGCGTGTAGAAACCGGGGTCGCCGCTGATTCGTGCCTCGCGGATGAAGGTCTCGGCGATCGCGAAGGGGTCGTCTGCGTGGCGCTCACGGTCGGCGGCGAGCGGCCCGGGGGCGGGCGCGGCCATCACCGCGCAGGGGCCTGGGGGCGCGGGTGGGGGCGCCGGAGGCGGGGCGGAGCAGGCGAGGAGGAGGAGGATCATGGAGCGTGGAGCGTGGGTGCTGGGGGCGCCGGAGGGCCGTAGGCGCGATGTTCCGTTCACCGGGTCGGCCACCCTCGCCGGGTAACTCCTTCGGGGCGTTGGGCCGGCCCCCATTGAAGCTGGACAACGGCTTCGGCATCCTGCGAAAGCCGGCCCCCTTTCCCGGTGGCCAACGCCGGGCCCCATTGAAGCATGCCTAACGCCGTGGCCGCGTCGCTTCGATTGCAACGAATGGTTGCGACTGTTTCGAATGGCGGCCACCTTGAGTCGGGGGAAGTCTCCATGCCCATTGAACCTACACTCCCATCCGACATCACCGCCCGGGAGGCCCAAGTCGCCGTTCAGGCTCTTCGCGGCGCAAGCCAGGCCGTCGTGCGGCTAGAGGTCGACGGCTCGCCAGAGGCTGCGGTGGTGCTGCCGGCACAGGCCTTCGAGTTGCTTTTGCGGATGCTCGCGCACCTAGCGAACGGCGATGCGGTTTCGATCATCCCCATCCACGCTGAAGTCACGACTCAGCAAGCTGCGGACGTGCTCAACGTCTCCCGGCCCTACCTGATCAAACTGCTCGACGGCGGAAAGATCGGTCACCGCAGGGTCGGCTCGCACCGTCGTGTGACGCTCCGCGATCTCCTTGAATTCAAGCGACGGGACGACGCCGAGCGGCGCGCAATCCTCGCGGAATTGGCGGCCGAAGCCCAGGCATTGGGGTTCGGATACTCACCATGAGGCTTTGCTCGTCCGAATCGGGCAGGCGGGCCTCGTGGGCGCCCGCTGGACGGAGCCGATCCTTGACGAGTGCTTCCGTGCGATCCGCCGGCAGCGCCCCGAGGTGCCCGAGGCGGCGCTCGCGCGGACACGTAGCCTCATGTGTGCGGCCGTTCGGGATTGTCTGGTGACCCAATTCGAAGGCTTGGTTGATGGGCTGCACTTGCCCGACCCGGACGACAGGCATGTGCTCGCTGCCGCGATCAGGGCGGGGGCCCAAGTTATCGTCACGCGGAATCTGAAGGACTTCCCCGCGGATCGTGTGGGCGCCTTCGGTGTGCAGGCGCAGGACCCGGACGAATTCGTGCTTGGCCTGCTCACTTTCGAAACCGCCGGCATCCTTCGGATCATCGCTGAACAAGCGGCGGACTTGCGGAATCCGCCACGGACTGTCGAGGAGCTGTTGTCCACGCTGGAGGCAAGCGGGCTGGTTCGCTCCGTTGCGGCGATCACGGCACTTTCGAGCGCCGACATTCGAGCGCCGAACATCGAAACTCGGTAGTCGAGTGTCCATGACCGAACTTCGATCCGCTACCCCCACTTTGGCTACGAAGCGGCGCGAACCTGTTCGGTCCTACCACCCCCCCGCGGGCCCGCCGTACCGACCGATGTCGCTGCGGCTGCCGTCGGAGTCATCCAGCGCGGGAGACCCTGCGTTCACTAGGGGCGAAGCGGGGTCGAGCGTGAGGTCGGTGGGCCAGCGGGTGAACAGCGGGTCGTCCGTGACCTCGGGGCTGACCGTGATCCCGCAGCCGTCGGCGCCATTGTCCCAAAAGGAGGAGTACCGGTCGGCGAAGCTCTGGTCGCCGGTGATGCCGCAGGCAGACTTGGCGAACACGTTGTTCACGCTCGTGCTGCTGGAGCTGTTGGCCGTCATCGAGAGCGCACTGTCGTCGCCGTAGAACACGGAGTTTTGGATGTCGAGCGTCATGTACCGCACGTCGGCCCCCACACTGCCCCCGCCGATCACACTGTTCTTCACGATGAATCGTTCGCTGGGGCTGTCGGGCTCCTCGTCGGTGCTCTCGGTGTCCGCGGCGTAGATTCCGGCCACCCCCCCAGTCACCGTGGAGCGAAGGACCTGGTCCTCCCCGTGGTAGTCCATGATGCCGTACCCGGTGTCACAGTTGATTTCGCTGTCCACCACCAACAGCGCCACATGGTGCCACACCGCTTGGGTGCCGCCATCGCAGTTGATGGAGGTTTGGTCCATGTTCGCGTTCCCCCCGTCCACCCACAGGGCCTGCCCCTCCGCGGACACTTGGTTTCCGGAGATGACCACGTCACGCAAATCGATCGCCGAATTCATCGAGCGCACGATGTTGAGCCCTTCGTTGTCCTCGAAAACCACGTCATGCAGCTCGGCCATCGCGCCGGTGATCTCCATGCCGGCGCCGTCGGCGAGGTCGTAGCCGTCCACCACGGTGAAGCCCGCAAAGCGCGTCCAGCCCGTTTCCATCATCTCGATGTCCACCACAGTGCCGCCCCCATCGCCGTCGAGCACGGTTTCGGCGCTCCCGTCGATCCCGTAGAGGTCGATCACCTTGCCGAGGTAGTCGAGCCGCTCGTGGTAGGTGCACTTCTTCACGGCGATGCGCGCGGGAGAAACCGCGGCGTCGATGGCGTCCTGAATATCGTCGAAGTCGCCTGTGCCCTCGCAGTCCACTACGAGGTCGGGCAGGGGTTCCTCTACGTCGGGAGCGGGGCTGGTGTCGGTGTCCGCGTCCGTGTCCGTATCGGCATCCGTGTCCGTGTCGGCGTCGCCATCCGTCCCGGTGTCGTCGGGCCCGCCGATCTTGATGCTGCCCGAGCTGTTGCACGCGATGAGCAGGAAAAGCCAAGTGAACCTGAGCATGGTTACCACCCCCCGTCGGCCGAGTAGCGGCCGCCGTACACGCCGATGTCGTTCCGGCTCCCGTCTACGTCGTCGTAGTTGTAGTCGTCGTACCCTGCGTCCTCCAGCGGCGATCCGGCGGAGAGGTGGTAGTCACTCCCCGCGGCGTCCACCAGTTGCGGGTCGACCGCGAGGTTGCCATCCTTGCCTTCGTACGCCTCACCCGTGCAGTTGCTGGTCGTGTTCCAGAAGCTGTTGTACGCCACCGTGGCGGTGGGCGCGTCTGAACTGAGCACGCAGGTGCTGTTCAGGAAGATGCTGTTGAGCAGCACGGGCGTAGCGGGCGCCTCCGCGAAGTTGGTGTAGGTCACCGAGCCGCCGTCAATCACGGAGTTCACGATGGTCACTCCGCCGTACACAGCGGTGTAGCTGCCTTCGAGCACGGTGTTGTAGAGCGCCACGACGTCGTCGGGGTGGTCGTCTTCGTTGGCGGTGTACACCGCTCCCTTCAGGTGACTCCGCAGGAAGGTGCCGATGGCATTCTCCCCGACGTATGCGTACTCGCCGCGCCCGCAGCTGATCGAGCTGTTGTCCACGATGAAGTGGCCGTGGCCGGCGTACAGTCCATAGGTGCCGCGGCCGCAGGAGAGCGTGATGTTGTTGGCCTGGAGCGAGCCTCGGGCCATGTAGATCTCGGCGTATCCGGCTGCGTTGTTGTCGAAGAGTACGTCTTGGAGCTCCACGTCTGCGCTCGCCCCGTACACGGTGTAGTTGCCGCCGATCCCCGAGAACACGATGTCCTCCAAGTGGAGCGAAGCAAAGTCGACGTACGCGCCACCGTCGCGGGCGCCCTCGATGGTGAAGCCTACCAGCGAGGTGCCGCTGGCTTCGCCCGATGACGCCACGACACCATAGGCGCTTCCGCTCGCGTCAAGGGTGGTGTCCCCCGAACCGTCTGCGCTGGAAACGTAGACTTGTTTGCCACCAAAGTTCAGATCTTCTTCGTAGGTGCCGGGCGCAACGAGAATCCAGTCGCCATCGGCCGCGAGGTCGATCGCGCCCTGAATGGTCTTGGAGTCGGCGCCGCCGGAGGCGTCCACGTGCAGGTCGGCGGTGCCCGTGGGCGCCACGACCATGGGGCCGGGCTCAGGCGGCGCGCCCGTGAGCGGAACGCTCACGTCGCTACAGGCAAGTGCGAGGAAAAGGATGGGCATCAGGGCCAACTCCGCGGCAGGAAGGCGGTAGTGTACGCGATTCGGGATCGATCCGAAAGCGGCATCGAGTGAACGGTTTGTTCAGAATGCGCCACTGTCACAGGTGGCGGCGGCCAGTTCGGCCTCGCACTCGTCCTGGAGGGCGGCGTCGGCTCCGTCGTAAACAGCGTGGCAGTCGTCGCAGTCGGCCGCGCCGGAGCAGGCGCACACCGCTTCACAGTAGTCGGCGCACGGATCTTCCGAGGTGCCGAAGCAGGCGAGCAGCAGGAGGGTGAGCATGAGGCGCCGCGTAACGGCTCAGGCCGCGCGGAGCCTACTTGAGCTCCCCCTCGTAACGAAACCGGCTCTCGCCGATGGTCAGTCGGTCGTTGTGGCGGAGGGGCTGAGACTCGTTCACCGGCTCGTCGTTCACCCGCACCGGTACCCACCAGGCCTTCCGATGGAGGAAGTGGCGCGAGCCGTCCCACACCACCTCGGCGGCGTTCGCCGGGATGAACCATCCGTTCACGCCGACCAGGGCCCGCTCGGAGCCGAAACTGAGCGGGCGCCCCTCTGGAAACCAGAACCGGGAGGGGTCGCGGATCAGCACCACCCGCGCAACCTCGAGCAGGCGACTCTGGGTGGCCATCGACTTGAGCGCGTCCTTGCTGATCATGAAGGTGTCTTCATCCCGCGTGAGGTCGGCGCGCGGCTCCCAGCGGGGCATGTACCGCACGCACCGGCCACGGTAGAACTCGTCTGCCTTGCTGTCGTCGAGGTACACGAGGGTGAACTTTCCTATTTTTACCTCGTCCTTGGTGACGAGAGCGTGCTGCAGCACGGTCCGGCCGCCTACGGTGGTTCCGTTCCCCGATTCAAGGTCTTCGAGCACCGAACTGTCCGCTGTCACCACCACCTTGGCGTGGTGGCGACTGACCGACACGTTGGGGAGCAGAATGTGCACGTCCCCCTCGCGGCCGATGGTGTGCTCTCCCATTCCCAGTTCAAAGACTTGGAATCGATTGGCCGTGTTGCTGATCAGAAATCTCGGCATGTCACCCCCCGGCCCCCGCCAGCAGTCGTTCGCGCACCCGCAGCATTGCGAGCGTATCACGGGCACAGTAGTTCAACAGGGCTGCACCCAGTTCCTTTCGCTCGGCGTGCGGTGTGGCTGGGGCGACCATACGCAGCCAGGCGCGCGCGGCCATCTCCCCCCCTTTCAGCCTCAGATCGTCGTAGTTGAGCTCGGGGCACACGGCGGGCAGGAGCGCCTTCATGCTGAAGCTGCCGCGCAGCGCGGGATGGTAGTAGTGGTCGCGCACAATCGGCAGCAGGTCGACCATCCGGGTCACCACCGCATCGAGGTCGAACCCGAACTCCGGCAGCCGGTCGCGTAGCCTGCGCAAGGTGGCCGCCTCGGAGCCACCGTACACCACGATGCTGCCTTCGCCGCCCACCGCCGCCACAAGGCTCTCTACGAAGGGCCGTCGCGGGTCGGAGTCCTCGCGATGGAGGAACTCGAAGTGCTCCACCTGCCCGCCCTCGTGCTGGACGTGCATCGACCACTGGGTGGGGATCTGCTCCAGCGGTGTCGTGTCCGGCCACCTCGGCACTGCAGGCTGAGCGGCTTCGAAGTCAACGAACCGAATCGGAAAGCACACCGAGCGCAGCGCGGGCAGGAGGGCCTGCCCGATGTACTCCCGATTGTTGAGGAGTGACCAGACAGCGTGCTGCTGGCTCGGATTCATCCGCACGCTCGTGGGGATGCCCCGCACGTCGTCTACCGCCAGTTCGGCCAGCACGTGGAGAAGCCGGCCGGCCGCGGGGAGTTGCGTCACCGACCAGAGGCCGGCGGGGGGTGCGCACCTCTCCAGCCACGGGCAAACGCGCGGATGTCGGCAGTGCTGGCCCACCGCCACGTTCGGCTCCTCGGGCTCGCGGGCTGTGGCCTTCAGCATGGATAGATCGGCGGAGAAGTCGCGGAGCGGAACGTTCCACTCCACGAACAGCGCGTCGGCGTCGAGCTCAGCGCCGCGAACGTAGTCGCGGTCGAAATGCAGGATGCGGGCCCCAGCGATCTTCACGCCGGCCTGCGCGGCCACCCAGGCCACCGCTGCCACATCGAGTTCGTGCTCCTCCCCCACACTGTTCAGGCTCCTCGCCTCCACCACCACGAAGCCCGCGGCGGTGCGCGCCATCACCCCCGCGCGCACCTCCACGCCGGCGTACACGAAGAGGGCGTCGTACACGGCTGGGATGTCCCGGTCTGAGAGCGCCGCGGCCGTTGTGGCGAGGCGCTCCTCGATGGGGAGCGATCGGGGAACGGCCACACCCCCGGGAAAACGCGCGTGAGCCGCGAGCCGCATGGGCTCCCGGTCGTCGGCTCGCGGGGGCCACGCGGCGCTCGCGCCGGCATCGACGCCATGGGTCTGGAGCCATCCCCGTCGTTGACACTGGCGTGCTGCCAGCAGCTCTCTGCGGGAAAAACTCGGCATCCGGTCAAGCTGATAACGTGCGCGAGCCCGATCCGGGGGGCGCGATAGGATGGCCCCCCCCTCGGAAGCCCATGCCTGCCCCTTGCTTTGTACTCGGCGCCCCCCGCAGCGGCACCACCCTCCTCCGCGTCATGCTCGCCGGCCACCCGGCGCTGTTTTCCCCCCCCGAAATGGTCCTCGCCCCCTTCGCCACCATGGCCGAGCGGCGAAAGAAACTGGACGAACGGTTTTGGGAAAAGGGCGGGCTTCGTCGCACGCTGATGGAGCTGCTCGCGGTCGACACCGCGGAGGCCAAAGCGGTGGAGGCGGGCCTGGAGGGGCGCACCGTGCCCGAGGTGTACGCGTGGCTGCAGGAGCGGCTGGGGGAGCGCATCCTCGTCGACAAGTGCCCCCACCTCGGCGCCGATCCCGCGGCGCTCCAGCGCCTCCTGCGGTGGTTCCCCGACGCCCGCTTCGTGTGGATCGTGCGCCACCCGGGCAGCGTTACGCGCAGCATCGAAAACATGCCGATGGCCGAGGTGATGCTCCAGGGCTACGCGCCCGACGCCCGCGACATCTGGGCCTTCGCGAACCGCAACATCCGAGATTTCTTGGCTGGCGTGCCGGCGGGCCAGAAGGCGCGCATCCACTACGAGCAGCTGGTGCAAGAGCCCGAGGCCGCGATGCAGGCGCTCTGCCGTGACCTCGGCTTCACGTTCCACCCTGCGCTGCTTACCCCCTACGAAGGCGACCGCATGCGCGAGGGGCCGAGTGGCGCGCGCGCTGTGGGCGACCCGAACATGGCCGGCCGGGGAAGCATCCAGCCCGAACTGGCCACCAAGTGGCTCGAGGGCTTCGACCCGACCAGCGTTTCCCCCGTCACGCACGCGCTCGCCCGGGAGTTGGGCTACGACCTCGCTGCGTTGGAGGCGCCTCCGATCGCCGCGGTGAGCGTGGCCATGGGCGCCCTCTTCGACAGCGCCCGGCGCTTGGAGGAGGGCCTGCGGATGCCCTCCGACCTCGACAACGTAGAAGGTCGCCGCTTCCTGTTGCGGATGCTCGCGGCCAGCATCGACCTGTTCGTGGAGGAGGGCGATCCCGACCGCCCCCGCTTTCACCACTCCGAGGGCCCCACCCGCAAGATGTTCGCCGACAACCCCGACGCCGACTACTGGCGGGCGCCGATGCGGCTCGGGGAGGGGCGTACCTACCGGGTGAGCGGCCGCCTGCCCGCGGGCACGGCCTACGTGGGCGTGCTGCTCTATCGGAAGGGTGGGCAGGTGGGGAACCATCGGCACGACCACGACGTTGTGGGCCCTGACGGTTGCTTCTCTCTGCGCATCTCAGCCGACTCTACTGCCGACCTGCAAGGCCATGGCGACGAGATCGCGGTGATGGTGCGGCAGTACTTCACGGACCGTCGCCGTGAATCCCCGATCGAGCTCAACATTGAGTTGGAGGGGGGGCCTGCCCCGACGGCGTTGGCGCCCCACCACGTCGCACGCAGCCTCGAGCGCGCGCGCCGGAACCTCGAAGTGGTGTTCGAACGCACGCTGGGCACCTGGAAGATGGCCAGCGTGGGCCTGCTCAACCGGTTCACCATCATGGAGGGCGCCGCCCTCTTTCCCACCCCCGACAACACCTACGTGGCCGCTTGGTACCGGTTCGGCGACGACCAGCTCATGTTCGTGCGGGGCCGACTTGGGCGGAGCCGCTACTGGAGTTTCTGCCTGTACAACGCATTTATGGAGAGCCTCGAATACCGGGACCACCGCGTGAGCCTCAACCACACGCAAATCGTCTGCGATGCAGATGGGAACTACGAGATTTGTCTCGCCCACCGCAACCCCGGCCATCCGAATTGGGTGGACACGACGGGACACCACGCCGGGTACGCGCTGATCCGTGTCCTCTTGGCGGAGGAGGCCGTGGTGCCGCCGAGCATCGAGGTGATGTACGAGCGGGAGTGGCGGAGAGGCTAGCCGAGCGCCTCGACCACCGGCAGCGCCGGGTCGCCCACGCAGGTGATCCACAACTGGTGGACGGCGCGGGTGGCCGCCACGTGCAGGAGCCGCCGATGGTGGGGCCGTCCGGTCCACACCCCTTCGCTCGCGTTGAGCACCACGACGTAGTCAAACTCGAGGCCCTTCACCTGGGCCACATCCACGCAGTCGATTCCGGGGGCGAACGCGAAGGACTGCTCCTCGACGAGGCGAAGCCCCGGTACCTCCATGCGGTCGAGGCCGTCGTAGTAGAGGCGGGCGGTGGCTTCATCGAGAGCGATGAGCGCCACGGCGGCGTCGGGCTCCGCGCGCATCAGCGCGCGGAGCGTGAGCCCCAGCGCGTCGACGCAGGCTCCGTGCTCGGCAAAGGTGAGGACTTCAACGGGCGGGCCGTCCCGCATCGTCGCGGGGGCTTCGTTGTCTTCTGCGAGCGGCCCGAGCACAGCGCGCGAAAATGCGGCGATGGGCTGCGTGGAGCGGTAGGAGATGCGTAGTGTGCTCAGCTCGGTGCTCACAATACCCAGCCCGCCGAGCAGATCGTGCCACTTCAGGCTGCCGCCCTTCTCGAGGATGTGTTGCTGGGTATCGCCCGCGAGCGTGACACATTGATTCTTGTCGCACATCCCGATGAGCACCGAGATTTCCATCGGCGAGAAGTCCTGCACCTCGTCCACGGCGATGTGGGCGAAGCGCAGGGTGCCGCCCCCCTTGGCCTTGAACGCTCCTACGCGCAGCTGCCACGCGCGCAACAGCAGCGCGTCGTCTTCTTCGTCGAGCCAGGTCTCGGCCTCGCGGTCCCCGTCGGCGCGGGCGGCGAGCTGGGCCTGCTGGGAGCGGGCCCACAGCACGGTGGCGCGCACGTCGTCGGCCGACACGCCGGTGAGCCGACCGAGCAGTGCGCTGTCACCGACGAGGTGTTTCCAATCCTCGGCTGCGCTGTTGGCGGTGGGCGGCGCCGCTCGGCCCGCCACCAACTCGGCCAGCAGGTTGGGCAGCTCCGGGTGGAGCTTGACTCGCGAGACGGTGCTCGGTGTGTTGGCGTTCTGGTGCCCCGGGAGCCACGGAAAATGCCGTCGTACGAGGCCGCGCGCGAGCTCGTCCCAGGTGGTCACCCCGACACCCGCCACGCCGAGGTTGGGCAATACTTTTGATACATAGTCGCGCAGCGCTCGCCCCCACACCACCACCAGAATCTTGTGGACGGGGAACCGATGCGGCGCCTGATAGGCGAGCCAAGCGATGCGATGCAGGGCCACCGTGGTTTTGCCCGAGCCGGCCCCCCCGCGAATGATCACCGGCCCACTGTCGGCACGACTGATGAGCTCGAACTGCTCCGGATCGATGAGGGCGGCGATGTCGGGCAGGTGTTTGTCGCGGCGGAGCGCCTTGCCTGTGCTGAACGCCCCCATCGTGTTGGCGCGCCGCTCGGGCCTCGCCGCCAGCCGCGGGGCCGCCGCGGCCACGCCGGTCCACGTTCCGCCCTCGAGCGCGAAGGTGCCCTGGGGCGTGGCCACTCGCTCCAGCTCGCCCCCCCGGATGGACACCGAGCGGCGCGTCCGCACCACTCCCTCCACCGTGCGCACGCCAAGGTCTTCGTGATATTCATCGCCTTCAGCGTAGCGATAATAGATGCGTGAGATCGGCGCGTGGCGCCAGTCCACGATGCGGAGGCCGTCTTCCAAGCAGGTCGCCTTCCCCAGAAGTACATCGAAGGTGCGGCCCTCGGTGTGGAGCCGCATGTGGGCGAAGTAGGGGTTCGCAGGGTCGGGCCGCTCCGTGGGGCGCCCGCGCCGCAGCTGTTCCAGCAGTCGCACGAGATGTTCGTACTGCTGTTCGAAGGCGCTCTTATCGTCGCTCTTTCCGCCGCGGATCATCTCCTGGATGTGTTGCAGTTCGGCGATGATCTCGTCTTCGGAGGCGTAGGTGCGGCCCGCGGCCCGGCCGAGGCGCTCCTGCGCCTCTTCGAGCAGCCGGAGCTCCTCCGCCACGACCGGGGGGGGTGGATTGGACATCCAAGCGCGCTAACCGGTCGCCGCGCGCCGCCCCTATTTCTTGTTCCGCAGTTTGTACTCCAGCACGAGGCAAGTCACGGGGTCGACCTTGCGGCCGAAGAGCGGCTCCACGGTGTCCGGGTTTTCCAGTGCTGCAATGCAGGGAAGGGCCACCGACCGGGCGATCACCTCGGCGGTGCGCGACACGATCGAGTCCTTAGACTCTTCCTCCTTCAGCGGCGCAGCCATTCCGTTTCGGAAATCGAGGCGGGGGTTGGCGTTGTTCTCGTACACGTTTCCGGGAACGTCGGCCGCGTAGAACTTCACGATGCGGGCGATGCCGGCTTCGTTCTGGCTGGTTTCCGGCACGGCCGCCGCTTTGATGCCGAGGTGGCGCTCCAAGGCGTTGAGCACCTTCGCAGCGCCGGTGCGGTCGTCGTCGCCGGCGCCGTAGAGGCAGAACTCGCGCCCTGATGCGAGCTGGGCCTCTTCCACGACGGGGGCGGGGTCGGGCAGGCCTTCGTTCGCACCCAAAGCCGTGAGCTTCAGCAGCTCGAAGCGGCCCGCTTCGTCGTCCACAAAACCCACCGTGTCGTCGCCGCGGTAGCCGTCGAGCTGAACGCTGCCGAGGCCGAAGCTGCGGGCTTGGCGGTAGGTGAGTCGGGCGGGACCGCGCATGCAGGTACGACGGTTACGGACGTCGAGTTGAACGTTCCATTCTTCGCGCGTCCGCTTGGGAAGGGCGCTCGCGAAGGGGAGCAGCGCTTGGGTGACCGGGTCGAAGTCTTCGGACTTTTGCACACTTTCGCGCCACCGCACCCACTCGCCCGCGGCGTCGCCGGATTCGTCGAAGAGCCAGCTGTACTGTTGACGGCTGGCGAACACCCCTGACAACTCCTTTTCCACCTGCTGCTGCAGCTCGTCCTGATTCTGGAGCGCCGCAGCGAGGTAGGTGCTGCCCACGATCATGGCCACGAGGTCCCGCGGTCCCTTGCTGGCCAGACCGCCTCCACCGCTCATCCCCAGCCCCGCTCTCTGCTCACACTCCCCGAGAGACTCTTCGACCTTCACGGCGTCTGCTCTGAACTTGAACGCCGCGCACGAGCTCCCCGCCGCCCCGAGGTATCCCACGCAGGCGATCCCTAACGGGATGATGACCCGTGGCTGGAAGATCGCGCCGCTGGTGATCATGTACCAGCCACGAGCGACGAGGGCGAAGGGTCCCAGCGTCCAGATGCGGGCGAGGAACAGACGCCATCCTTCTTGCGCAAACTTCTCGGCGGTCAGGTTGCTGCGCCGTTTGGGGTTGCGCTTCGCCAGCACCTCCGGAGGGAGCTGGGCCACCTCGATCGTGAACCGAGCGCCATCGGGTGAGACGAGCGAAAAGCTGTCCCCCGAACGGACGGAGGTTGGGGCCTGAATCTGGGTGGCGCGCCGCGCATCTCCCTTCCAGACAAAGACCGCGGCCGTGCGCTCGCTTGCGGCGAGGATCAGCCCGCCGTCACCCTGCCGCATGACCTTGCAGTGTTCGCGCGAAACTCCGAACGCCTCGGGGAGTACGATGTGGCAACGTTCTCCTTCGGTGCCCAACCGCACTTCGAGGCCTTCGAAGGGGCCGAAGCGGGTGCCGCCGAACTCGGGCGACAGCGAGAGGTAGAGGCCGGTTTCGTCGCGGAGCGCCATGCCTGTGCAGCCTAACTAGAAACAGGGGGGTAAGGCCTCGGCCGGTGTCGCCCGCCATTTTCGGATAGGCGGGAGGCCGTGAACATCTTCCTCATCCCCTTCACGCCGATGCGACACACCTCGGTGGCCGTGGTGTGTGCGGCGCTCTGCGCGATCGCATGGTGGGTGGTGCTGGCGCTCACATGGAGCGGGCCGCCCTGGTCCGCCTCTTGGGATGGGCCCATCTTCCTCGGTACTCTGGCTGCGGCAGCGGGGGGCGGGAGTATGCTGGCGGAGGGGGCGCTTCGGCGTTGGCCGATGTGGCGCCGCGCGTTGTTCACCCTGATGGGGGTCGGCTCCTCCACCCTGTTCGCGCTGCTGTTCTACGCTGCCTGGTCCGCTCTGCTCGGGCCCGCCGTCCTCGGAGAGGAGCTGTCCGACCCGTCGCTGGTGAGCCTGCGCTTTCGGCTTTTGGGGTGGCTTTCCGCGGGTTTCGGCGCGGGAGTGGGCCCGATGATGGTTCGGCGGTTCAAGGGTGGGCTCTCGCACCTCGTCGGCGGGGTGGTAGCGGGCTTCGTGGGCGGGCTGGTGTGGTACGTGCTGGGGTACAAGCCCTACAACCTCGGCACGGATCTCTTCCTCGCGTCGGCGCTCGGCGCCACGAGCTTCGGGTTCGCCTACGGGTTGTTCACCTGGGGTGTGCCAGACGAGCTGTACGCGGGCTGGTTGCGCGTGCTCACGGTCACGCGCCATGCCCGGCGCATCCCGATCAACGCGCCCGACGGCACGCCACGCGAACGCTTCGTGGGCCACTTTCCGCGCGGCCTCGACCTGTTCCTGCCGGCGGAGGAGGGGGTTCTGGAGCTGCACGTGAGTGTGCTGCTCAACCGGCGAGGTGAGTTCCGGGCGCGCGGGCTCACGCTGGAGCCGACCAGCGTCCAGCGTTTCTTGGAGCGGGTCGACCTGAGCTACGACAAACGGCGGCCTGCTCCGCTCGACACGCGCCTCGCCAGCGGAGACCGGATCGTGATGGGGAAGGCCGGAAGCAAGACGGTCGTGGAGTTCCTGATGCTCCCCCGGGAGGAGCGCTGATGCGCAGGCGGGCGCTGGTTCTGGCCGCGCTCCTCGGCGCGTGCGCCGGCGACGACACAACCTCGATCAGCGGTACCACCCTGCGGTTGGGTCGGCCCGAGATCAAGGGGCAGACCAACTACGCGTTGCGGGTATTCACCTCCGAAGAGGACTGCGCCAAGGCCGAAAGCATCGTCGATGCGGAGCGGAAGGACTGCCTACCGTTCATCGACCGTGCCACCGGCACCGTCCAGCTCAGCTTTCAGCTGCTTGTGGACCAGAACCCGACGCCGATGACCTTCCGGCCGGAGTCGTTCACCGTTCTGCACGACAAGAGCAACCCCACCACCAACGGCGACGACCGGGTGCAGGTCATCCCCCACCAGGAAGTGGCGATCGGCAGCCTCTACGTGCTCCTGATCGACGGCAGTGGCTCCATGGCCATCATCGACAACCCGGCGAACGGGCTCACGCGGATGGACAAGCTTCGGCGCGCGCTGCTGCGGGCCGACGTCGTGAAGTCCTTCTACAGCGGGGGCACGAGCGGGAGCGCGGTGGCTCCGCTCGTGTTTCGCGGTGGGCTCCCCGCTCCCCTCGGGGGAAAGTGGGTGGTGGAGGAAGCAAAGGAGTACGAACGCCTGATCCGCGACGAGCTCCAAGTGGGCTCGGGCTACACTTATCTCTACCAGGCCGTTCGGTACGGCAGCAACGGCCTCGCCGAGCAGCCCGAGGTGCGCCGGGCAGTCCAGACGCGCGGGCTGAGCCCGACGATCATCGCCCTTACCGACGGTTTTAACAACGAGAGTCCGGCCGACACCTGCGCCGACAACGCGCCGCGTCTCCAATCCCTGCTTGACGACCTCACCAAGGTGCGGCTGGGCCGTGGAGTCGGCGGCTACCAGCCCGACGTGTTCACGGTGGGTTTAGGTCGGCCGGCGTTCAAGACCTTCAAGGTGCCCGACCAGAACAGCGTAAGCCCGGCGCAGCTCTGCCGACGCTGGGCGGCCGAGCGGATCGACGGGGGCGTGGAGAACCTCGGCGTCGACAACGCCGCGCTGGCCTGGATCGCCCGCGTGGGAGGGGGCGACAGCTTTGTGAAGAACACGCCGGAAGGACTCGCCGAGGCCTTCATCGCGGCGGCGCAGAAGCGGCACATGTGGTTCCAGGTGCGCTACAAGGTGGACCCCTTCTACCTCCGTCGCGGGTTCAACACGACGATCCGCATGAGCTCACCGTACCAGGTAGAAACCACCGTGGCGGTGTACCCGAACGCATGGCTCGACGGCCCTCCCGGCGAGTTGGACGAACAAGGGTGGCCCCAGGCGGCGCCGTTCCGGGCGTCGCTGGTGGTGCTGATGTCGATCCTCTCGGTGCTGGTGGCCTGGAATTACGTGCCCGCCGCCTTGTTCAACGTGCGACGAGCGATCTTCGGGCTCGTCTCCGCCCGGCGACGCTGAGGATCCATGCGCGGGCGACGCTCACGCAGTACGATCGGCGCGTGAACATCCACCGCTACGAGGTGCTCGCCGAGCTTGGCAAAGGCCAGTTTGGCGACGTGTCGCTCGCCGTGGGCGAAGTGCCGGGGCGAAATGGAGCTCCGGGCCGCCGCCGCCTCGTCGCGATCAAAAGGCTTCGGGAATCGCGGAACATGGAGTCGGAGCGCCTTCTCAAACAGGAGTTCGCGCTGCTCGATCAGGTGAAGCACCGGGCGGTGGTGAGGGTCTTCGAATACCTCCCCGCCGAGCGCGCCGTGGTGATGGAGCACGTTCACGGCGTGACCTTGCGCACCATCCTCGACGACTGCGCCCGCGCTCGCGAGCAGGTCTTTACCGAAGCGGCGATCGAGATCGGCTGTGAAGTGGCCGACGCTCTCTACCAAGCCTACACCACGCCCGGCGACAACGGCGAACGCCTCAGTCTCGTTCACCGCGACCTGAAGCCTGAAAACATCATGCTCACGTCGGAAGGTGACGTGAAGCTTCTCGACTTCGGCCTCGCGCGGGTGGAGAACACCGACTTCGTCGCCGAGGATGCTTCTCGGGTGCGGGGAACACCGTTCTACATGGCGCCGGAGCAGGCTCGCGGCGAGGCGGTCGATCACCGGACCGACCTCTTCGCGCTGGGGCTCATCCTGTACGAACTGCTCATGGGGCGCCCCGCGCACCGAATGCCCACCACCGGAGCCGACCCCGTGGCCGCCACCTTCCGTGCCATCGAGGCAGGCGCCCTCGACGAAGAGTGCCGGGAGCTCGAATCCAAGCTGCCGGGAATGGGGCCGGTCGTTGCGCGGTTGTTACAGTCCAACCCCCGCAATCGTTACCCCAACGGGCAGGACCTGCTGGTCGACCTTCGCAGGCAACTCTACCGCGACCGTGGCTCGTACATCAAAGAATTCGTATCCTTCTACTTCGGGAGCCTGCATCCGATAGGTCCCCCACCAGACCCCGACGCCCCGCGAGGAGGCCGCATGAGTACCGAAAAACGTAAGTCCATGGAAGAGCGCCTCGCCGAGACACTGGCAGACCCCGGCGATCCGGTTCCCCGCGCGCCTGTTCCGGTGCGGCGGTCGGTGAAGCCGGCCGTCTCGCCTTCGTTGCCAGCGCCGGAGCCCCCGCCCGTGGGCATGCACGCACCCCCCAAAATCACCCCCCGGTCGGTCGCGGCGAGCAGGCCCGCGGCGCCGCTTCCTCCGGATGACGACTTGCCGATCGGGGTGCGCGGGGCGCGGCCGTCCGCGCCTGCCGCGCGCCCGCCGGCGAGTACACCCATGGGAACGCGTAGCCCCAGGGAGTCGGGCATGCTTGAGATGGTGCCGCTGCGGAACGAAGACGAACAGGAGGCCAGCGCCGACCCCAGCGCCACGGCCTTCTTCGCGATCCCCGCCCCCCGCACGGACCGGCCCAAGGCGGCCCCCCCCCCGAGTTCCGGTGTGCCCGCGTTCCAGGCGCCCTCGAGCGGTGCCCGCCCTAGTTCGCCGTTGGCGTTTACGCCGCCGGCGCCGGGCACCGCCCCCCTTCCCGTTCCCGCCGCGCCGTCCTTCGGCGCCGGCGGCATCGGACTGGGCGGGGCGGCGCAGATCGGAGTCGGGGGCGCCGGGCGCGGCTCGCCCTTCCAGACCGGCGGTGCGGTGCCTACTCAGGGCAGCGCCGACGAGTCACGGATGCAGTCGACGCGGGTTTTTGCCCTAGTTTTCGCGGCGCTGGCGATGGTGTGTTTCGCTACCGTGCTGGCGGGCGGAATCGTGTGGTGGAAGATGAGTCAGGCAGACAGTACCCCGGCTCCCACGACCGTTGCCACCGCACCCATTGCCCCGCCAAAGTCTCCGGTGGCGGCGGCTGACACCGGGCAGGGGCAAGCCGTTCCGAAGGTCCCGGCTGTCAAGCCGCGGGTCAAGCCTTCCGGGGCGGGAGGTGGCACCTCAACGCCACCGACGCCGCGAGCGTCGGCAACGGGCACCGTCACGGTGAACTTTACCGGTGAGCAGATTCCCACCAAGATTGAGATCGCCTGTGAGGGGGGATTCCAGCAGCGGGTGAGCCTCTCGGGCGGTTCCGGATCGGTGGCCGGCGTGCCCACGTCCGGATCCTGCAAGATGCATCTCAAGGGCGGTGTGGTTTCCACGCCGGCGACGGTGCGGGGGGGCGGTACGTACTCGTGCAGCGTGAGCGGTACGACCACCGTTTGTCGGTAGCGCTCTCCGGGAGCCGGCCGACGATGGACGCGGCGCCGTTGGCGTGGGGATGCTCGCGGGCGAAGGGTCAGCCGGTGGGGCGCCGAAGCGAGGCACCATCAATGCGGATGGTGTGGCATCGATGGCGCATCCGGTCGAGCAGGGCCTGCACCATGGGCTTCTGGCCCAAGAAGCCGTACCACTCGTCGTAGTCGAGGTTGGTGGTGATGATGGTGCAGAGGCGGCGTGTGT
>CANKOI010000018.1 GCA_947484175.1 Deltaproteobacteria bacterium | reverse complement strand
CTCCTCAGGAGTGATCTCCACCGCGGGCGCCGTCGGCGCCGTGTTCTCCACGGTCACGCTGCTGCTTGTCTCCGAATCCGTGTCCGTGCCGTCGTCGGCGGTCACCTCCACGTAGACCACCTCGTCGCGATCGAAGTAGCTCGCGCCGGAGAGCGAGCTGCTCGACCCGCTCGCCACCAACGCGCCATCCACGTACCAATCGTAGGTGACCGACAGCGCTTCCCCGTCGGCGTCGCTGCTCACCACGCTCGCGGTGAGGGTGTCGTTCGTGGCGACGCTGGTAGGCGACAGCGTGACGCTGCTCACGACCGGCTCGCTGTTCTCGATGGTGACGGTGGTCGAGGTGCGGGTGGCGCCGTCGTCGGTGCCGTCGCTGGGGGTGGCGGAGCAGGTGACGGTGTCGCCGCGATCGAAGGCGCTGGCCTCGAGCGTGGCGCTGTCGTAGCCGAGCGGGGAGCCGGACACGGCGCAGTCGTAGGTGAGCCCTACCGCGTCGCCGTCGGCGTCGGTGGTGGCGCCGGCCGTGCAGGAGAGCGTGTCGCCCTCGTAGGCCGGGTCGGGGGTGAGCGACAGGGCTGCCAGCGAGGGGGCGGTATTGGCGATGACCACGCTGGCGGTGCCGGCGGGGCTGTCGCCGTAGCCATCGGACGCAACGATCGCGATGGACCACGTGTCGCCGCGTGCGGTCGACGCCGCGGGCACGGTGCTGGTCGTGGACGCACCGCTCACAACGCCGTTGAGCGACCACGTGTAGGTGTAGGTCAGCGGGTCGCCGTCGGGATCGACCGCGGCCACGTCGATGCCGGCGCTCAAGTCGCCGTCGGTGTCGGCGGGGTCGGGGGTGATCGACACGGTAGGCGCGGTCGGTACGCCGTTTACGGTCAAGCGCACCTGCTCGCGTGCGTACAGCCCCGCGCTGTCGGTCACCGTCACCGTGAGCACGTGGTCGCCCACCGAGAGGTCGCTCCGGTAGAACTCGCTGGCCCCCGCGCTGTCGGGCGCGTCTTCAGAGAGGAGGCCGTCGAGGTCGTCCTCCCAGCGCACCACCAGATCGGCGGGACGGTCCTCGCCGTCGGCCACCGTGGCCGCGAAGGCCACGCTCTCCCCCTCGTTCACCACCTCGCCGTCGACCGGCGCGTCCAGCACGATCGTGGGCGGCGACCCGACGGTGTAGAGCAGGAGCGCGCTGCACGTCGCCCCCACCTCGTCCACCACCTGCATCGTCACCACGTGGGGATGGACGGAGAGGTCCGCGAAGGCCAGGAGCACGTTGCCCGCGCTGTCCGGCGTACTGCTCCCGAAGGCGCCGTCCTTGTCGCTGGTCCAGCTCACCGCCAGCCAGTCCGCCGCCACGTCCACATCCCCGACGGTGCCCCGGAAGGTCACCAGCTCTCCCTCCTCGCCCGTTGCGCCGTCGGCCGGCGCGGTGATGGCACAGGTCGGGGCTGAGTTCGGCGCGCCCACTTCGATCGTCACCGACTCCACGGCCTCGTTCCCCGCGCTGTCGAGCGCGTGCAGCTCGATCGCGTGCTCGCCCTGTTCGAGGTTGCCGTAGCCGAGCACCTCGCCCGAGCTGGTCGGCACCGCGTCGACGTCGAGCGCGCCCGAGAGGCTGCTCTCCCACCACACCGCGAGCGTGTCCGCCGCGTCCTCCGCGTCCCCCACCACGCCCTGAAAGGTGATCAGCTGGTCGGAGTAGAAGATGCCGCCCGCCACAGGCGAGACGATCGACACCTCCGGCGCGCTGTTCGGCAGCACCACCAGCCCGACGTGCGCCACTCCCACCGCGCCCTCCGGGTCGCGCACTTCCAAGCGCACCTCCACGTCCGCTGCGGGCGCGACCGTCTCGCACGTCGTCGTCCCGTCGGCCGCGGGCGCTGCCGCCGCGCAGGCCTCCGCATCCCCCACGAACCACGTGACCGACAGCTCGGCCATGCCGTCGTTCGGGTCGCTCGCAGCGCCTCGCAGCGAGAGTGGCGTGCCCGCCAACACCTGCGCTCCCTCCGACGGCGTGGTGATCGTCGCCACCGGGTCGCTGTTGAACTTGGTCAGGCTGGCGTCGGGGGCGCAAGCGAGGAGGAGCAGCGGGAGGGCGACGAGTGGGCGCATGCGGGGCTCGGGAGGATGGCACTCGACGACGTCTTGTTCACGAAAGGGAGGGGAAGGGTGAAAAATCAGAAAGGCCGCCCCGGCGGCGCGCAGCGGGCGCGGGCGACGGCCGCCGTGCGGTGCGCGCGATTCCACGCCCGACGAGAGGACGGTCGCGGCGCAGCGCCCCGCAACGACAGCGCAGTGCCCGCCAACAACGCCGGGCCGTCTGACGGCGTCGTGATCGTCGCGACACGAAGGAGGAACATTTCGGATTCTCCGGAAATGGCGGGTCGTCGAGTCAAGGGGGCCGCTCTCCTGAACGCGCCTCGCCGGTGTACGCTGTCCCCCTCGGGCCCGACCGTGAACCCCCCCTCCCCCCCTCCCCTCGGCTTCGCAACGCCCGCCGAGGCCGTTGCCGCCTGCCCGCCCCCGCGCGGCGTGCGCACCGCGATCGCCATCCCCGACGGCACACGGCCGGTCGACGTTCCCGCCGCGCTCGCTGCCCTCGTGCCCTGGGTACGCGACGGCCTCGCCGTAGTGGGGCTCGGCCTGCACCGGCCGATGTCCCCCGCCGAGCTGCCGGGCTCCCCCTTCCCGCTCGCCCAACACGACCCCGACTGCACCGACACCACCGAAGTGATCGACGGCGTGCCCGGCGCCATCTCCCATCACCTGCGGGGCGCCGACGTGATCCTCGGCGTGGGCATCGTGGAGCTGCACCAGTACGCCGGTTTTTCCGGTGGACACAAGGCCGTGTCGGTGGGGCTCGGCGGGCGCGCCACGATCGACGCGCTCCATGCCCGCGAGCGGGTGATCGCCCCCGGGGTTGGGCTGGGCGCGCTCGTCGGCAACCCGTTTCGGTCCGTCGTCGACGCCCTCGGTGAGGCCGCCGGCGTGCGGTGGGTACTCAACGTGGCCGGGGGGCGCTGGTTTGCGGGGCCACCCCGCGAGGTGCTCGCCGCCGCCAGCGCTTCGCTCGACTGCTGGCTCGACGTCGACCAGCCCGCCGAGGCCGCGGTGCTGCTCGTTCCCCCCGCCAAGGCTGTGAACTTCTACCAGGCCAGTCGGGCGGCCACCTACATCGGCCTCTCCGCGCGCCCCCCCCTCACCCCCGGCGCCACGATCTACCTCGACGCCGCCTGCGTCGAAGGCATGGGCCAAGGCTCCGGCGAACGAGCCTTCGCGGAGCTGGCGCGCACGGTTCCCTACCCCTATGGCAGCGTGCTCCGAGGCCCGCCGCCAGCCGGCGGCGGCACCCAACGCCTCGTGATGCTCGCCCTGCTCCTCCAGCGGTACCGCCTGGTCGTGACGGGCTGCGCCCGCCCGGAGGCGCTCCGCGCGTGCGGGATCGAGGCGCACTCCACCCCCGCCTCCTCGCTGGCGCCGGCCGGCGCGCTCGTCGTCACCGACCCCTTCGGGAAGTTGCCGCGATTGCGGTCCTGATCCCTACCCCCGCTCGCTGCGCCGCCCGCGCCCGGCGAGGTCGCGCAGCACCTCGTAAACGGGCTTGGTTTCGTACAGCATCCGGTACACCTGCTCGCTGATCGGCATGTCCACGCCCTCGCGCTGGGCGAGCTGCCAGGCGCTCCGCGCCGTCACCACGCCCTCGGCCACCTGACCCAATTCGGCCAGCACCTCGTCGAGCGTCTTGCCGCGCCCCAAGCCGAGGCCCACGCGGCGGTTGCGGCTCAGGTCGCCGGTGCAGGTGAGGACGAGGTCGCCGAGGCCGGCCAGCCCCATGAGCGTGAGCGGGTTCGCGCCGCGGCTGGAGGCGAGCCGAGAGATTTCGGAGAGGCCGCGGGTGATCAGCGCGGCGCGGGCGTTCGTGCCGAGTCCGGCGCCGTCAGAAACACCGCAGGCCACGGCGATCACGTTCTTCAGCGCCGCGCCCAGCTCCACGCCGACCACGTCGTCCGTGTCGTACACTCGAAAGAAGCCGCCGTGAAGCGCCTCGGCGGCGGTCTGGGCCGCGCCGTGGTGCCGGGAGGCGATCACCACCGCTGTGGGCATGCCCTGGGCCACCTCCTTGGCGAAGGAAGGCCCGCCGAGCGCGGCGAGCGGCTGCCCCGGAGCGAGGCCCTCCTCAAGGATCTGGTCCATCGTGAACAGCGAGTCCACCTCGATCCCCTTCGTGGCGCACAGCACCACCACCCCGGGGGCGACGTGGGCGCGCAGGGCGGGGAGCACCTCGCGGAGCCCCACGCTGGGAACGGCCTCGATCACCACCTCGGCGCCCGCAAGAGCTACGGCTACGTCGCCTTCAACGGCGAGGGAGTCCGGAAAGGTACAGCCGGGCAGATAGCGGCTGTTCTCGCGGCTGCGCTGCATCCGAGCGGCGCGCTCGGGGAGATGGTCCCACAGTTGAACGCTGTGCCCCACGCGGGCGGACTGGATCGCGAGCGCCGTTCCCCAAGACCCCGCCCCCACCACCGCAACCTTCATCCCGCCTCCCAGTCTTCGAAGAAGCTCACGCGGCGGGTGTCGACCGAAGCCGGGCGAGCGCGCGGGCGTGCCCAGTCGCGCAGCTCCTTGAGGCGATCGTCCATCGTCACCGCCAGCGGCACGCTGTCGTGGGCCACGCGCAACAGGTCCTCCTGGGTGAGCTCCCGGTCGAGCGAAAAGGCCACGAACAGCGCGGCCACGATGAGCTGCTCCAGCTCGGCGCCGGAGAACTTCTCGGTCTCCTCGGCGAGCTGCAGCAGATCGAAACTTTCGCTGGTGCGCCCACGGCGACGGATGTGGATCTCGAGAATCTCCAGACGTTCGTGCACGTTGGGCAGGTCCACGAAGAAGATCTCGTCGAAACGACCCTTACGCAGGAGCTCCGGCGGAAGGGAACGCACCTCGTTGGCCGTGGCCACCACGAAGACCGGCAGCGTCTTCTCCTGCATCCAGGTGAGAAAGGCACCGAACACCCGGCCGGTGCCCTGATCTTGCAAGAACGCCTTCTCGATCTCGTCGATCCACAACACCACCGGCGAGAGCGACTCCGCGATGCGGATCGTGTCCCGCAAGCCTTCCTCCGCCCTTCCCGTGAAGAGCGCCGCCACATCGAGCCGCAACAGCGGAATCCGCCATAGGTCAGCAACCGCCTTGGCCGACAACGACTTGCCGCAGCCCTGTACGCCGAGAAGGAAGAGCCCTTTCGGGGAAGGGAGCCCGAAGGCGCGCGCCCGGTCGCTGAAGCCGGCCTGGCGGTGTCGGAGCCACTCCTTCAAGTTCCCCATGCCGCCGACGTCGACCAGGGCGGCGTCGGGCTTCACGAACTCGAGGAAGCGTGATTTTCGTAGGAGGCGCGCCTTTTCGTCGAGTACCAAGTCCACGTCGGCGCTGCTGAACCCGTGCCCATCAAGCAGCACGCGGGCGAAGGCCCGTTTGATCTCCTTTTCGGTAAGCCCGAGTGAAGCGGTGACGAACTGGTCGAAAAGATCACGCTCGATGGTGAGCTTGCGTGCCTGCACAAGCACGGCCAGCAGGCGCCCCACCTCGTTGCGGTTGGGAAGCGGCACGTCGAGTACGGCAAAGTCCTTCTCGAGCGAGGGCGGAATGGCCAGGAGGTGGCTCAGCACGATGAGCGCCTGTTTCTTCGCCCCCAGTTCGCGTTCAAGGTCGCGCATGCGGCGCACCACGCCGGGCTCCGCCAGCTCGTCGTGAAAGTCGGCGAGTACGAAAACGGCGCTGCCTTCCACGCCGGGGATCGCCGCAAGCAGTCCGAGCGGCGTCTCGCTTCCGGGAACGGACTCGCCGCCGGGGCCCTGCAGCCCCACGGTGCGCCGCCAGCGGTACACGGCAATGCCCGCCGTCTGCCCCACCTTCTCCAGCCCCCGCTCCACCCGCTCCTCTTCGGGCGAGACGATCCACAGCAGCGGGTAGCGGGCTGCGAGGAGGTGGGGAATGCGGGAGAGGACTTCGTCCACGGGGCGAGGTTATCCGAACCGGATGCGCCTTGTGGTCTTGCTGTCGAGCGCGGCGACCGTGTCGGCCTCGCACACCACCGTTCATCTCATCGCGGCGGCGCTCGCTCGGGGGCATGCGGTGCGGGTCGTGGAGCCGTGGGACCTCGACCTCGACGAACGAGGACGGGTGCAACTGCGGGCGTTCGTGCTCGACGGCCTCGCGCCGGACAGGCAGGCGCTCGTGGAGCTGCTTCAATCCCGGAGCGCGCCTCGTCGCCTTGTGGCGGCGAACGACCACGATGTGATGCTCTTGCGCGTGAACCCGCTGGACACCGCCGTGCTCGCCTTGGCGCAAATCGCCCAGCGCGCGGGCCTCCGCGTACTGAACAACCCTGTCGGTCTGCTCGGCACCACGCACAAGAGCTGGCTCGCCGCGCTGCCCCCGGATGTGCCGCGCCCCCGCACGATCGTCACGCGATCACCGGCGGTGGCCGCCCGGTTCGCCAGTCAGGAGCGACAGGGCGTGGTCGTGAAGCCTGCGCGCGCCTCGGGCGGGCGGGGGGTGGGGCTGGTGCACGGCGACCCGGACGAACTGGCGCCCGCCTTCGATGCCGCGAGCCGCGCCGGAGACGGCTGGGTGGTGGTGCAGGCCTACCTCTCGGAGGCCGATGCGGGAGAGAAGCGGCTCCTTTGGCTCGATGGGGAGCTGGTCGGCGGCTACCTCCGCGTGCGGTCTGCCGGGGACTTTCGGCACAACCTCCGGCGCGGCGCCCAGCCCCAGCCAACCGACGTGAACGATGCCGATCGCAGAGCGGTCGTGGCGGTCACCCCCCATCTGCGAAGTGCGGGGGTCTGGTTCGCGGGCCTCGACCTCATCGGTGGCAAGCTGGTAGAAGTGAACGTGCTCAACCCCGGTGGGGCCCACTTCACCACCATCTTCGAGGGGGTAGCGGTCGGAGAGCGGCTGGTCGTGGCGCTCGAGAGCCTTCCTCCCTTGAGTGCGGCGGATTATCAGCGCGGACGGGAGAGCCTCGGATGAACCGGCCGCGCAAGACCAAGAAGGCCCAAGGCCTGCCGGGAGACGACTTCGAGGAGGTGCGCAGCCTCAGCCGCAAACAGGTGATGGACATGCTCAAGCGAGGCGACTCCTTCGAGGAGGCGGATCTGCGAGGCGCCGATCTGAGTGGCGTGAACTTCGAGGGCGTGAACCTCATCAACGCCAAGTTCGCCGAAGCCAACCTGCAACGTGCAGTTTTCCGCAACGCCAACCTCACCGGCGCGAGCTTCTGGAACGCCAACCTCCGCGAGGCCTCTCTGGAGTGTGCCCAGCTTGAAGAGGCCGACTTCGAATACAGCAATCTGGACGGCGTGAACTTCAAGGACGCCAAGATCCGTAAGGCTACGTGGCCACTGAAGCGGCTGCCGCTGGAGACGATTCAGCGCTCCGTTCGCACCGGCCAGCGCGTAAAGATGGAGCCCATGGGCCACGAGGAGGAAGAATGACGGAACTCGGAGCCCTCCCAGGTGTCGGGAAGGAGGGGTAGGCGCGCGTGGAGTTGATGTTCGCCGCTATCGGGCTTCGGTCGCTCGCAGCTCCGCGAGCCAGCGCCGCCGTGGCCGATGCCGAGCTCGTCTCCCGCTTCCAGGGTGGTGACCGCCGGGCGTTCGATGCGATCGTCACGCGCTATCAGGCCCGAATCTACTCGCTTTGCTTACGTTGGTTGGCCGATTCGGAGGCCGCCGAGGAGCAGGCGCAGGACGTTTTCGTGGCCGCCTTCCGGGCCCTCGGGGCCTTCCGGAACGAGTGTTCCCTTTCCACCTGGCTGTTCCGCATCGCGGTGAACCACTGCCGCAACCAGCGACTCTACCGCATGCGCCGAGGGTACGGCCGCCACGAGGCCTTCGACGCGCCGCGCGACGACGACGACGGCCCCATGAGGCAAATCGCCGACGAAAACGCACCACTGGCCGACCGCGGCGTTCACGCCCACGAAGCCGGCTCCCTCATTCAGTCCGCGCTCGCCGAGCTCGACGACGAGCACCGTCAGATTCTGATCCTCCGCGATGTCGAGGACCTCGCGTACGAGGACATCGCGGACATCCTCGACCTCCCCCGCGGGACCGTAAAGTCCCGCATCCACCGTGCCCGCGCCGAGCTGGCCACCAAGCTCGGCCGGCGTGTGCGAGCCGCGGACGTGTTGTGATGGACGCCTTCTTCGCCCGAAACCGACTGAGTGCCTACCTCGATGGAGAGCTGACGGTAGCGGAGGCCCGCGACGTGGAGTCGGCGCTGGCCCGCGATCCTGAGCTTCGTGCCGAGCTCGAAGCCCTCAGGGAGGCCATCGAACTGCTCCGTGAGCAAGGCATCGTGGAGCCTCCAGCGGGCTTCGCCCAGCGTTTGTCGGCCCGCCTCGACGACGAGGCCATGCCGGTCGGGTGGCGCCGCTGGACCCGCCAGATGCGGCCCGAAGGAGCGATGTTGGCCGCTGCGGCGCTGCTGGTCGTCCTCTATGTCGGGAACCACGACGCGCTGCCCGACCTGGAACTCCCCGAGGAGGGCGGGGTAGTGGCAGCCCGCACGTTCGACAAGGGCAGTGAAGACGCCCAGACGGCGGCGCCCGAACCCGAACCCGAGCCCGAACCGAGCACCGTGGTGTCGGGCAATGGCAAGGAGGCCGACGGTGTGCTGGGCAACGAGCCCCAGCGGGCACCCACCGTGGCACCAAAGCCAGCGGCAGCGGCTTCGCCGGGCAAGGTCGTCACTCGCAGCCCGAAGTCGGCCCTAGACGTGGAACCCTGGCAGGCCTCCTGGGAGAAGGAGGGCAGCCAGCCCAACAGTCCACCATCTGGAGCCACGCAGTTCGACGACAACACCGGTGTTAGCGGCGCCGACAACACCGCCACAGTGCAGTGGTCGTCGCCGCCCCCCTTCCGCTACCGGGTGACCGCGTCGAGCGACATGGCGATGAAACAGCTCGCCTCGATCGCCACGGAGCTGGGCGGCTCCTTGCAAGACTCCCGCGGCCGCCCGCTGGCGGCCTACCAGTTGGACGACGGCGAGGCCCGTTCCATCCGGGTGTCCGTTCCCGCGCACAACGCCGCCCGCTTGGCCGAGCGGCTCCGGGAGCTCGGCATCGTCGAAACGATCAAGGAACCGGGCAACCTGCTCGCCGACCCGAACACCGATGTAGGGGTGCAAGTAGAGCTACGAAACTGAGTGCCCCCCCCCGCTCGTTCACGGCTCCGGAGGCGGCCCCAGCAGATCGAGCAAACGCGAAGGCGCCTCCACCACGGGCTTCGCATCCCAATGGGTGCCGATCCAGCCGGCGATCACCCCTTCCAAGCTGGGGTCGCGCAGGAGGAGTTGAACGCCGCGCCCCCCCCGTTCGAGCAGGCGGAGTTCGTGCACGCCGAGGGCACGGGAATCGAGCACCCCTGCGGCGCGAGCGCCGGCGCGATCGTCCTCTCCCGCTACGAGCAGGAGCGAGCGAGCGCCGTAGCGGGGCACGGCGTCAGACGCGATGATGCCTCGCACTTCAAGGGAGGGGCTGAGCAGAACGAGCGAGGCTACGCCGGGCTCGGGGAGCGCCGCGTTCACCGCGAGGTTCGCGCCCAATTCGGCGCCGACGATGCACAGCTCCACCACTCCCTTGGACTTCAACAGCGTGATGGCCGAGGCCACGTCGGCCTGCATCGCCGCGTAGTCCTCGGCGGTGGTCGGCCGATCGGCGGTGGCGTTGGCGCCTTGGGTGCGCAAATCGACAGCGAGCACCGCATAGCCGGAATGGTGCAGCCTGCGGCCTAGGCTGTCCCAGTCCTCCTTGCCGCGACCATCCTGATGCAAGAGCAAAACGCCGCGAGAGGCCTTGGCGGGAACCGCCATCGAGGCGGCCAACTGCACACCGTCGGCCGTGGTGACGCTGGCCGGCTTCGGGTAGCCCGGGGCGGCAAACACCGTGGAACAGAAGAGGAGGAAGCAGAGTATCACGTCGTCAAGCCCTCCAGCTGGCCGATCAGCTCGGCGAGCGGAAATCCCTCGGCCGCGGCGGCTTCGGCGAGCGTTTCGTCGGCCCCCACGGGGCAGTCCGGGCAACCCGGGAGGCCCCGGGTGCGGAAGAGCGCCTGCACGCCGGGATGGCGAGCGTGCGCGGCGTGCACCGTCATCTCCCCGCGGAAGGGGCCGGCATCGAGCCGCGTGCGGGCGACGGAGAGAGCGTCGTCGAGGCGATCGAGGGCTGGGAGCGCCGAAGCGAGGTCGCCACGAACGAGCGGCACCAAGGCAAGACGCGGCGCGAGCTCGGCGGAGACACGCTCCGCGAGCCAGCGACGCGCGTGCAACGCCTCGTTGGGGCAGGCGGCAGCGAGCCGGGGCAGCAGGTCCTGAAGCGCAGAAGGCACGGCCACACAATGTAGCGCGGCGGCCGGCCTCGCGGTTGACGCTGAGCCGGGCCGGTCATAGACGGTGGCGCTTGCGGGGGAAGCCTCGTGCCCGGCTCTTTGAACAACCAAACTGAGTCTTTCGAACGTGATGCCGCTTGGATGCGGCAGGCGTTGCAGATCGCGGCCGCGGCGGCTCTCCGCGGAGAAGTGCCAATCGGCGCGTTGGTGGTGGTCGATGGCCATTTGGTCGCCTCCGCCGGCAACACGCGTGAAACGGAGTCCGACCCGTGCGGGCACGCCGAGGTCAACGTGCTGCGGGCGGCTGCTCGGGCGCGTGGGCACTGGCGGCTTGATGGCGCCACGGTCTACGTCACCTTGGAGCCCTGTGCGATGTGCGCCGGAGCAATGGTGCTCGCCCGAATCGATCGCTGCGTGTACGCGGCGGCCGATCCCAAGGGCGGCTTTCTGGGCACCTTGGGCAACCTCGCCAGCCACCCCGGCCTGAACCACCGGTTCGCCGTAGAGGCGGGCGTGCTGGAAGCCGAAGCTTCCGAGCAACTTCGGGCCTTTTTCAAGGCGCTACGTTCGGGAGACTCGAAATAGGAGGGGTGGCCGAGTGGTTGAAGGCGCCAGACTCGAAATCTGGTTTAGGGTTTCTCTAACGTGGGTTCGAATCCCACCTCCTCCGCCATCCATGGACAGGTGACCGAGTGGTCGAAGGTGCACGACTGGAAATCGTGTGTATCGAAAGGTACCGCGGGTTCGAATCCCGCCCTGTCCGCCATCCACCGCGCCGTGCGCGGAGGTGATGGTCGGGTCCCATGACTGCGTTCACGTGAACCCCGCCAGGTCCGAAAGGAAGCAACGGTAGCGACGAATGCGGGGTGTGGGAGTGCCCGGCCATCACCTCCTCGCGTGGTGTGTGCTACCTCTCTCCGAGGAGGCTCCATTGGCCGACGCGTACCTCGCCATCGCCCGCAAGTGGCGCCCCGCCACCCTCGAGGAGATGGCGGGGCAAACCCACGTCACGCGCACGCTCGGCAACGCGCTGAAGAGTGGCCGGTTGCATCATGCCTTCTTGTTCACGGGCGCGCGCGGCGTGGGAAAGACCACGGCCGCGAGGGCGTTCGCGCGAGCGCTCAACTGCGCCGAGGGCCCGAACCTCAACCCCTGCGGCCAGTGTGCCTCATGCCGCGAGGTTCCCCTCGGCACCAGCCCCGACGTGATCGAGGTCGATGGCGCCAGCAACAACTCCGTGGAAGACGTACGCGATCTCCGCGACGGTGTGCGCTACCTGCCGAGCGCCTCTCGCTTCAAGATCTACATCATCGACGAAGTGCACATGCTCTCGAAGGGCGCCTTCAACGCGCTCTTGAAGACGCTCGAAGAGCCGCCGCCCCACGTGAAGTTCATCTTCGCCACCACCGAAGTCAACAAGATCCCGGAAACGATCGTCAGCCGCGTGCAGCGGTTTGACTTCAAGCGCATCCCGCATCCGGTGGTGGTGGAGCGCCTGCGGCTCATCTGCGCCGCGGAAGGGATGGAGCTCAGCGAGGGGGCGCTGCGGATGATCGCGCGGGCCGGCGAAGGCTCCATGCGCGACAGTCAGAGCCTGCTCGATCAGGTCATCAGCTTCGGCGGCAACAGCCCCACCGACGTGCAGGTGGCCGAGATCCTCGGGCTCGTGGACCGAAAGATGCTCTACGCGATGCTCGAGGGGCTGCTCGCGGGCGATGGTCCCCGATGCCTGGACGCCATCGCCGAGGTGTACGAGTCGGGGTACGAGATCGCCCAGTTCACCAACGAGCTGCTCGAACTGGTGCGCGATGCCGCCCTCGTGGCGCTCTCGCCTTCCGTCGTGCGCCACATGGAGGCCCCCGTTGAGGAGCGCGCCCGCCTCGGCGAGCTCGCGGCGGGTATTCCGGCCGAGCAGCTGGCGCGTACGTTCCACGTGCTCCTCGACGTTCACGATCAGGTGGCCCGGGCCTCGCGGCCGAGGATGGTGCTGGAGATGGCGGTGGCGCGCCTCGTTTCCATTCGCCCCTCTCAGCCGATCGCGGGCTTGGTCGACCGACTCGCAGATCTCGAGCGGCGGCTGCGCGCAGGTGGCGCCGTGCCGGTGCGGCGCGGGCGTGAGCCCGGCGACGACCCGGAGGGAGAGAGGTAACGGTCGCTGCACGGCCCGCGGAGGAGGCTGCGCCCGTCCCGAACGTCCCGGTCGTGGCGGCCGCACCGGCCGACCCGATCGCGGAGGCGTGGCGGGCGGTCTTGGCCGCGCTGCCGCCGGCTGAAGCGGTGGCGATCGATGCGGTGGCCTTCCCGATCGGGCTGGTGGATGGCACCTTCCGAGTGGGTGTGCGGAGGGAGCTCTGGCGAGCGCGCGTGCGCGATCAGCTCGGCACGGTCGACCTCGCCGAGTTGGTGACCGGCGCGCGACGGATCGAGGTGCTCATCGAAGGGGAGCAGGGCACCACCGGGCGCGAGGCGGTCGCCGACAGCGAGCTGAGGCGGCGGGCCGCGGCGCGGGCGGCCGCCGAGTCGTCGGAGGCGGTGCGCCTGCTGCTGCTGCACCTCGGCGGCGAGCTCGACGAAGTACTCCCCTCCGACCTCCCGGCGCCAGCCGATCCGAGTGCGGCCGACGACGACCTCGCCCCCGTTTGAGGATACGCCGGCCGAATGGACGCCCTTCGCCGCGCGGTCGTGCAGCTCGCCCGCTTTCCCGGAGTGGGGGAGAAGACGGCGCAGCGCTTCGCCTACTGGCTCCTGCGCCAGCCGCCCGAAGTGTCCGACGCGCTGGCCGATGCCCTCCGCGATCTCCGCGCCGGCGTGCGCGAGTGCGAAGTGTGCTGCGACCTCACGGAGTTTCCACGCTGCCCTCGCTGCGCCGACCCTCGCCGCGATCCCGCCTGCATCTGTGTCGTGGAACGCCCTCAGGATGTCCTGGCCATCGATGCCTCCGGGGAATTTCGAGGCAGCTTCCACGTTCTCCATGGCTCGCTCTCGCCTCTGGACGGCGTGGGTCCGGCGCAGCTCCGTCTCCAAGAGCTGGTGGCGCGCACGGCAAACGCCAAGGAAGTCATCCTCGCCACGGACCCCGATGTAGAGGGCGATACGACCGCCCTCTACGTGGCGCGCCTGCTGAAGCCCCTCGGCGTTCGGGTCACCCGTCTCGCGCACGGCGTGAGCGTGGGAACGGCGATCGAATACGCCGATCGGGTGTCGCTGGCTCGAGCCCTCGAGGGCCGTAGGGAGTTGTAGAACGGAGCCGCTGTCGCGGCGATCAGCCGCCCGCCAACGCCCCGCTCACCCCCTCGGAGGTGTTCCCCTCCGCGTCGATCACCCAGAGCTCCACCGTGTAGTTGTAGCTGGTGATGACGTCGGGGATCGCGATGATCAAGTGCGGGTCAATCCAACAGGCGCCGCTTACGTCGGCGCAGTCCTCGATGGCCTCGGCGAGGCCCATCGGGCTCTCGCCCTCCGCCGCCACGTCGAACCTTGCGGTGCCGCCGACGAGGTCGCCATCAGGGTCGGCAACGGTCGCGTCGGCGTACATCACCACCCCTTCATCGCCGAACTCCTGCCAGAGAACCTCGAGCTTCGAGATCTCTGGAGCGCCGCCGACATCCCCGCTCGTGTCCTCGCCGCCTTCCGAGGCGGTCGACGCGGTGTCCACTTCCGCGAGGGTGCAAGCGAGGAGGAAGAACATGGCGCAGGATAGCAGGGAACATGACCTCACGCTCCCTGCTCATCCTCGTTTGTACCGCTGGCACCCTGTTGGCCTGCTCCGGCTTCACCGAGGGCTTGAAGCAGGGCTTCAACCAAGGATTTGACAAGAGCTTTCGCGAGAGCTTCGTGGAGTCCTGCATGGCGGAGCGGGGGCCTGAGCTCGACGAGGCGTCGTTTCGCGCCATCTGCACGTGCAGCGCGGATGGGATGCTGGCCCAGTACAGCGCCACGGAGTTGATGAAGCTCGCGACGGAGGAACCCGCGGAAATCGAGCGGCGGGCGTTGCCCGTGGTCTCGAAGTGTGCCGCGGAGGTCATGGTCAATCAGGCGGGAGCCGCCCCGGCGCCCTCTGAGGGCCTCGGCGCACCGTAACGGCCACGCAGGGGAAGGCCTTTGCCAAACCCTTCCCGGTCCGTCACGGAACCGACACATTCGGGGGGCTAACTTCGGCTGCCGATGAGCCAGCCAGCCCCCCCCTTCGTGGAGCCCCTCGGCACGCGCCACCGCAGGCAGCGCCTCGCGGGTCTGGCGCTCGGCGCCGCCACCGCCGTGGCCGCGCTCCCCGCGCTCGCCATCGTCAGCTTCATCGTGTGGAAGGGCTGGCCCGCGATCTCTTGGGAGTTCCTCACGGAAATGCCGGTGTCGGGCATGACCAAGGGCGGCATCCAGCCCGCCATCGTGGGCACGCTGTGGCTCGTCGGGGTGTCGCTCCTGTTTTCTGTGCCCGTAGGCGTTCTCGCAGGGATGTACCTCTCGGAGTACGCCGGCGAAGGCTGGTTGGCGCGCGTGGTCGACCTCGCAATCGTCAACCTCGCGGGGGTGCCCTCCATTGTGCACGCGCTGTTCGGGCTTGGCGCGTTCGTGCTCTTCCTCGACTTCGGCACCAGCATCCTCTCCGGCGGCCTCACCCTCGGGGTGATGACGTTGCCCGTCATCATCACCTCCACCAAGGCCGCGATGCAGTCGGTGCCCCACAACTTCCGGGTGGCCTGCTGGAACCTCGGCGCCACCCGCTGGCAAACGATCTGGCACGTGGTGTTGCCGAACGCACTCCCCGGCATCCTCACCGGCGTGATCCTCCAAGTGAGCCGCTCGGCGGGCGAGACGGCGCCCGTTCTCTTTACGGGCGCGGCCTTCTACTTGCCGATCCTGCCCACCAGCGTGTGGGACCAGACGATGGCGCTCTCGATGCATGTGTTCGCGCTCGTCACCCAGGTGCCCAACGTCACGGAGGAACTGAAGTACGGCACTGCGCTGGTGCTGCTTGGGGTGGTGCTGTGCTTCAACAGCTTCGCCATCGCGCTGCGCTACTACCTTCGTCGCAACCGGCGCTGGTGATGGACGACCTCGTACGCATCGAGAATCTCAGCATCCGGTACGGCGAAAAAGCCGTAGTGCGCAACGTCACGCTCGCGGCGCCAAGAAACGGAATTCTCGGCATCGTCGGGCCGGCGGGGTCGGGAAAGAGCTCGCTGCTCACCGCGCTCAATCGCACGATCGACTTTGTTCCGAGCGCGCGGGTGGAGGGGCGGGTAACGCTGGACGGGGCCGACGTTCGTTCGTTGGACATCAGCGATGTACGGCGGCGTGTGGCCATGGTGTTGCCCCTTCCGGTCGGCCTCCCGATGTCGGTGTACGAGAACGTGGCGTTCGCGCCCCGGATGGTGGGGGTGAAACGACGCGCCGAGCTCGACGAGATCGTGGAGCGTTGCCTCACCCAGGCCGCGCTGTGGGAGGAGGTGAAGGACCGCCTCAACATGCTCGGCACCCGGCTGAGCGGGGGTCAGCAGCAGCGGCTCACACTGGCGCGTGCGCTCTCCACCGACCCCGACGTCTTGTGCCTCGACGAGTTCTCCATCGCGATCGATCCCGTCACCACGATGCGAATCGAGGCCGTGCTGATGGAACTGAAGGCGCACATGACGATCATCCTCGTCACCAACCTCCTGATGCAGGCCCGACGCATCGCCGACGTTACCGCCTTCATGCTCAACGGAGAGCTGGTCGAGGTGGGGCGCACGGGAGAGTTGTTCGTGTTCGCCCGCGACCCGCGCACGAGCGACTACCTGGCCGGAAAGTTCGGATGAGCGAGGCTCCCGCACTCCGCGCCCGCGGGCTCTCCCTGTGGTACGGCAACTTCCGCGCGCTCGACTGCGTTTCGCTCGACGTGAAGCCCGGCGAAATCCTCGGCCTCATCGGCCCCTCCGGGTGTGGCAAAAGCACGCTGCTGCGCTGCTTCAACCGGATGAACGACCTGCCGTACGTTCGAGTGGAGGGTGGGCTTGAGGTGGCCGGCTACGACTGCATGAGCCCCGCCACCGACACCCTCGCCCTGCGCCGCGATGTCGGCATGGTCTTCCAGCGCCCCAACCCCCTGCCCATCTCGATCCGGGACAATGTGCTGTTCGGCCTGCGGCTCCATGCGCCTCGCACCCCGCGCGCCCAGCAGGAAGAGTTGCTCGTCGCAGCGCTGGAGAAGGTGGAGCTGTGGAACCATGTGAAGGACAAGCTCAACCACGACGCGGAGTCGCTCTCGCTCGAAGCCCGCCAGAAGTTGTGCATCGCCCGGCTGCTCCCGCTGAAACCCCGCGTGCTGCTCCTCGACGAGCCGTGCAGCGCGCTCGACCCCGAGGGCACCCGCGCCGTGGAGGAGCTCATGGATCAGCTCCGCGGCGAATTCACCCAGGTGTGCGTCACCCACAACATGCAGCAGGCGCGCCGAATCTCCGACCGCTGCGTTTTCATGCTGATGGGGGAGCTGGTCGAGGTGGGCGTCACCTCCGAGTTGTTCACCCGCCCCACCGACGAGCGCACCGCTCGATACATCGAGGGACGTTACGGGTAGCGTTTCCGAATCGTCACCAGAAGCCTGCAAAAAGGAGATTTCATGATCCGCCTCTCAATCGTCGCCCTTCTCATCCTCCCCGCCTGCACCCGCCCCGACGAAGCCAAGGATGGCGCCGGCGAGAAGCCGCAGGTGGTTCAGGTGAAGGGCAGCGACACCATGGTGAACCTCATGCAGGCCTACTCCGAGGCCTACTCAAAACAGAACCCCAAGTTCATCGTGGCCGTAACGGGCGGGGGCTCGGGCACCGGGATCAAGGCGTTGATCGACAAGACGACCGACCTTGCGGCCGCCTCGCGGCCGATGAAGGCCGACGAGGTCACGCTCGCCGAAGGGAACGGCGTGCACCCTGTCGAGACCGTCGTGGCCTTCGACGGCCTGAGCATCTACGTGAACAAAGAAAACCCTATTGCGCAGCTCGACTTCGTCCAGCTGAAGTGCATCTACGCCGCCGACGGGGCGTGCGCGCACTGGAAGGACCTCGGCGTCACGCTCGACTGCGATGGAACGGGCGACGACACCATCGTGAAGGTGGGGCGCCAGAACAACTCCGGCACCTACGAGTACTTCAAGGAACACGTGCTCGGCAAGGAGAGCCGCTTCGCCGCCACCATGGACCAGTCGGGCACCCAGCAGGTGGTGGACGTCGTGGCCACGACGAAGTGCGGCGTGGGCTACGGAGGCATGGGCTACCACCACGCGAACGCACGCTCCGTGTGCCTCGCCAAGGGGGAAGGAGAGGCCTGCGTCGAGCCCACGGAGGCCAGCGTGCTTGCGGGCAAGTACCCCTTCAGTCGTGCCCTCTTCATCTACACCAACGGCGCGCCTAACGGCTCCATCGCGGAGTTCCTCGATTGGGCAAAGGGCCCCGGTGCCAAGGATGTGGTGGTCGGCGCCGGCTTCGTGCCCACCCCCGAGGCCAGCGGCATCGCCGCGGCGCCGGCGGAGGGCGCCGTGCCCGCAGAAGGCACGGCCCCGGTTCCGGCCGAAGGCGCCGCGCCCGCCGCCGCACCCGCCGCCGGAGCTCACTGATCGATGACGACACCGATCGCCCGCCGCCGCCCCTCCCCATGGATTCGCTACGTCGAATTCGTGATTGAGGGACTGATCCGCGTGTGCGGACTGTCGGCGATCGTCTTCATCCTCGCGATCTTCCTGTTCATCGGCAAGGAGGGCATCGGCTTCCTGCTCACGCACCTCGGCGGAATGCTGTCCTCGACCGACTGGAGCCCCACCCACGACACGCCCACCTTCGGGCTGGTCGCGCTCCTCGTGGGCACGGTGTGGTGCGTGGGGCTCTCCCTGCTGGTCTCGGTGCCGGTCGGGCTGGCGGCGGCGGTGTTTCTTTCAGAGTTCGCCTCAGACCGGTGGCGGGAGTTCCTGAAGGTGGTCGTGGAGCTGCTGGCGGCCATCCCCAGCGTGGTGTGGGGATTCATCGGCGTGATGATGCTGAACCCGCTCTTGCAGAGCGCCGGCGCGCAGGTGGGCCTCAACGGCCTCAACGGCGCCATCGTGCTCGCGCTGATGACGCTTCCGCTGCTCGTCTCACTCGGAGAGGATGCGCTGCGCGCTGTTCCGGAGAGTTACCGACAGGCGGCCATCGCGATGGGCGCCACGAAGTGGGAGATGGTGTGGCGCGTGCTGCTCCCCGCCGCGCGCAGGGGACTGCTCGTGGCCGTACTCCTCGGGGTGGGACGCTGTGTGGGCGAAACGATGGCCGTCCTGATGGTCACGGGCCATGCGGTCCGCATCCCCCACTCGCTCTACGATCCAGTACGGACGCTCACCGCAACGATCGCAGCAGAGCTCGGTGAGGCCGTTCGGGGTGGCGAACACTACCAAGCCCTCTTCGCGCTGGGGATTCTGCTATTTTTCGTGACTTTCGTGGTCAATCTGGTCGCGGACTACACGGTGCGTGCCCGCCGGATGGGGTAAACGAGTCCTCATGCAGACGCCGCACCTCGACGCCGTGTACGAGCAGGAGATTCAGGCCATCCGGCAGCGCCTCGCGCGTACGGGGGCGCGGGCCGAACAGATGGCGCGTGATGCGGTCCGGGCGCTCCTCGATCGCGACCCCTCTCTCGCTAGGCAGGTGATGGCGACCGACCGCGAGCTCAACCGTCTGGAGTTGGAGCTGGACTACGAGTGTGTGATGCTCCTCGCGCGGCGCTCGCCGGTGGGCGAAGACCTCCGCCTCGTGCTGACGGCGCTCAAGGCCGACGTGGACATGGAGCGAATCGGCGACCTTGCGGTCCACGTTGCGGAGCGCGCCATCGAGCTCCACAGCGGCCCGGGGATCGAGGCGCTGCCGGAGTTGTTGGAGTTGGCGGAGCGCTCGTCGGAGCACCTCGAGCGCACCATGCGCGCCCTGGCGAACAAGGACGGTGTCGCTGCGCGAGAGGTGATCGCCTACGACAAGCAGCTCGACGTGCTCCATAGCGACCACATGCGACGAATTGTTCAAGTGGCGAAAGACCATCCCGACCAGCTTGAGCGAGTTCTCGCGTGGTCGAGCGTGTCGCGCCACCTCGAGCGAATCTCCGATCACGCCTGCAATATTGCCGAAATGGTCGTATTCCTGGCCGAGGGGCAGGTGGTGCGCCACGGGGGATCGCAGCGCAATTAAATTAATTGCCCTCATGCCCGAAGTCGGCGATTCCGATTGAATGTGGGAGCCCGGAACCCACCATGACGACCTCCTCCTCCAACACCTCGAACGACCGCCGCCGCGCCATCGGCCAGCTCTACGTGCAGCTGGGCATGGTCACCAAGACGCAGATGAACGAGGCTTTGGTGGAGTGTGCGCGGAGCCGGGTCACCCTGCCGGTGTCGCTCCGTGCGCTGGGTTACCTCGCGTAGTCTTGCGGGGCCGCCGCGCCGCGTATAGAAGGCGCGCGCGGCTTCGTAGCTCAGTTGGTTAGAGCACGCGGTTCATACCCGCGGTGTCGCAGGTTCAACTCCCGCCGAAGCCACCATCACCGGCCCCGCAGACCCTGTCTGCGGGGCCGCGATAGTCTTGGGGCATGGCGAGCCCGGCCCCCCTTCTACGTCGCACCTTCGCGTCTCCCGTGGGGCCGCTCCTCGCTGAGCTGAACGCCGCGGGAGCGCTCACCAGCCTCGGCCGCGCACGCGTGGAGGTGCCGGGACGCCCGGTGGTACACCCCACGTTCACCCAGCTCGGCGACGAACTGGCACGCTACTTCGCCGGCGAGGCCGTACGGTTCGCGGTGCCCACCGCGCCCGAGGGCTCGGACTTTCGGCAGCAGGTGTGGGCCGAGCTCAAGCGCCTCGAGTGGGGCCGCATGATCACCTACAGTGAGCTGGCCGATCGGCTGGGCAGCAACGCACGCGCCGTGGGGCAAGCCAACGGCGCCAACCCTGTGGCCATCGTCATTCCCTGCCACCGGGTGGTGGGGAAAGACGGCAGCCTCGTGGGGTACGCGGGCGGGCTGGACATGAAGCGCACGCTGTTGCGCTTGGAGCGCTGCATCCTCTTCTAGGCCGCTACTTCTTCTTCTCTTCCTTCTCCGGCTTCAGCCCCATGCGCGCCCGGTAGTCCTTGCGGAAGGCGTCAACGTCGACGACCTCCGTTGCGATGCCGAGCTTGTCAAACTGCGGCTTGATCACTGCCACAGGGCCTACGGCCGTGACCACCTCGTGCCCCACACAGCGCTCGAGGAGCGGCGGGAAGTCTTTCTGGCTCACCCGCCCGATCCGGTCGGCGATCTTGTCGAAGTAGTCCATGCCGAGACCACGGCCGTTGATGGAGGAGAGGCGACTGAACATCGCGCTGCTGCTCACCTGACCAAGCACGTAGGTCTGAGCGTTGTTGAACTTCTGGGTGGCGACGATGCGTTCGTCGAGCTTGCCGGCCTGCGCACGCTCGCCCTGCTCGAGGAACACCTTCACGGCGAACCCAGTGCTGTCGTTCTGCACCGAAACCGCCTGGCCGAAGAAGCCGACGCCGCCCGGGAAGTACTGCACGAAGGGGTACGCGCCGTAGCTCGCACCGGTCTGCTCACGCAGGGCCAGCCAGAGCGCATCGCTCACCACGTCGGACATGACCTGCGCGGCCCACTCGTTCTCCTGATCGATCGACGCCAACTGGCACATGTACTGCACCTGCGTCTGCGAGGCGTTGTCCTTGTTGAAGAGCAGCACCTGCCGGGTGGGGGGAGGAGGCGCGGGCGCATACTCGGCCCGGGGCGCTGTCCAGCCCGCAGGCTCGGCACCCCAGCCCGTCCAGCCGCCGAAGTACAGCTTGGCGGCTTCGCGCGCATCCTCTACGGGTACGTTGCCGACAACGATCACCGTGGCGTTCTTCGGGCGAAGAATCCGGGCGAGGTGCTTCTGGGCCGTGGAGGCGCCCATCTTGCCCATTTTGTCCCAGTCCGCGTGCGTGAGGAATTCGCCCAGCGTGTGCCCCGCGAAAAGCCGCTGCATCTGCATCGGACCTGCCGCGAGCTCGGGCTTTTTCATCCATGCGAGCGTGTCGCCTTTGCCAGCCTTCACCCAGTCGATGCGCCCGTTGGTATCGGCGATGAGGTCGTCCATGCGGTTGCGCACGATGAAGGCGGCGTCACGCACGTTGGGGGCAGAGGCCGCGGTGCTGTAGCGGCTGGTGAGGCTGCCGAAGGAGCCGCTGGCGTAGCCGGCCACGGCGAGGGGATCGATGACACCCGCGTGCGGGGTGTCCCACATCGCGCTGCCGAACGTTCCTTCGAGTCTGTCCACATCTACGCTTTCGGATCCTCCCGCGAAGCTCAGCCCCACCTGCACCAAGGGGCCGCTGGTGTGGGGAAGAATGAGCAGCTTCACGCCGTTCGCAAGCGACTCCTGGACGATCTTTTTGGTGTCGGGAACGACGATCGTCTCCTTGATCTGCGCCGCGCCCACCTCTTCGGGCTTGAAGAGGGTGGTCACGCTCGCGTCGCGACTCTGGCCCCGGTAGGCGGAGTCGCTGCCGTCCATCGTGAGGTCGCCGTCGTCGTAGGGCTTCATGTGCACCGCCACGGCGCGCTCGCGCCGCAGGTACTTGCCCGCGAAGTCACGCACCTGGTCGATGGTGATCTTGTTGTTCCACTGAATCTGGCGGGAGTAGTACTGGGGGTCGCCCGTGAAGTGCACGAAGTCGGAGATCACGGCCGAGCGGCCTGCGAACAGGTCGGTCACCTCGTCGACCTGCTGGAAGAGCCCCGCCATGTTGGCCTGCTTCGAGTAGGTGAAGATGTATTTTTGGAAAGATGCGTAGGTGTCGCCCCGATCGTAGACCGTGTAGAGCCCGTTGAGCGCCCGCTCCACCATCCGCGCGGGGTCTTCGTCGCCGATCTCCACCCAGCAGATCGCCGAGGATGCGTACCGGCCCAGGCTGGGGAAGCAGCCCACGTCGGTGTTTTCCTGCGCGCTGCTTCCTTCCTTGGCGTACTCCCACTCGGGGTAGAGCTCGCGACGAATCGCCGTGTTGAGCTGCTGCACGGCTGCGCTCGCAACAGCGTCTGTCTCCGTGTAGGCAGAGGGCATCGACCACGCGAGCACCACGACCGCCTTCTCGATGCCGCCGGGGTGGGTTTCGAGCCCAGCCACGTCGCCCTTCACCTCGATCGGCTTCGAGGGCGGGGGCGGCTCTTTCGCGGCCCCCGAGATGCGCACCACCCCGGTGGCCATCTCCAAGCGCTCGCCCTTCGGGTCGTCGGGCGCGGCGAGCTGGTCGATCGCAAAGGAGTCGTTGATGTAGTCGACCGTCTTGTCGAGGGTAAGGTCGCCCGCCACGACGAGCGTGGACTCACTGGGGAGGTAGAACCGCTTCACGTAGTCTTGGATGTCGGCCAGCGTGATGGCGTTGAGCGACTCGTGGCTGCCGATGGTGCCCCGGTAGTAGGGGTGCCCGACCGGCCAAAGTTTGTCAGAGAGCAACCCGAAGGCCGCCTGACCGCCGTTCTCGTACCGAAGGCGGAGCTCGTTACGCACCACCTCACGCTCCACCAGAACGTCGTCGGCCGTGACCTTCTCCACGGCCTGCCGCACGCGCAACGCTTCGAGCCGCATCAGCGTGGGAAGGAGCTCGGAGCGCGCCACCGTCAGGTAGTTCGTACGGTCCTCGCTGGTCGTGGCGTTGAACTGCGCCCCCATCTGCTTGATGAGGTCCATGATCTTCGGGGTGTCCTTGCCGTCGGGGCCCTTGTGCACCGAGCGGAACCACAGGTGTTCGATGAGGTGGGCGATGCCCTCGCGGCCCGCCTGATCGTCTTGCGAACCGTGGTCGATCGTCATCGTGAGCGACACGACGGGCTGGGCATGATCCTCCTGGAAGATCATGCGGATGCCGCTGGGGAACGAGTAGTCCCGCATTTTCAGCTCCACGTCGTTCGTGGCGAGGCGCATGCCCGCCTTCGGAGGCGAGTCGGCGACGGCTTCGGTGGCGAGGGCAGCGCCCCCGACGAGGAGGGCTGCGGCGAGCACGGGTCGAACGAAGCGCATGACAGAACCTCACAGGCGTAGGGGCGCGAGTCTATCGCGAACCCGCGGCTTTCGCGATACCGTCCTGCAGTGCGACGCATTCTCCTTGCCAGCGCCGGACTGGTTCTCCTCGCCGCGGGGGGGCTCGCCGCTTGGCGACTGAACGGCGTCGAACCCGAGCCGGTCGTGCCCCTCGACGAGCGCAGCTTCGAGCAGATCTCCGAGAAAGAACACGAAGACTGGCTACGCAAGCTCGGGTACACCGACTAATCGCGGGCGCAGGTGTCCACTCTCCCCTTCTCCGCGCTCGTCCTCCTGTGTGTTTCGCTGTTGCTGGGCACACGCTTCGCGCTCGGCTGGATGGTGCCGGTCGCCGCGGCACGGCAGGCCGAGGTCGAAGCCCGCGAGCCGGGCGGGGCGATGGAGGTGCCGCCGAAGCCGGGCGGGCTCGCCCCACCCCCAGGTGTGGGCACCGGGTCGGGAGACGCCGCCCTCACGCCCGCCACGTGCGACAGGATGCCGGCCGACCTGCGCGGCACCTGCTGGCAGGCGCTCGCCCGCCAGACGGCCGGCGCCGACCCCGAAGAGGCCCTCCGGGTGTGCGAACGACTCCCCGAGGGGGCCCTGCGCGAAGAGTGCCACGCCGACGTGGCGGAGACCATCGCCCCCCGCGCCCGCGCCCGCGCCGCCGCGGTGTGCGCCTCCATCCCCACCACCAAGTGGCGCGGCCAGTGCCACTTCGGCATGGGCCTCGCGCTCGCCGAAACGGACCCGGAGGGCGCCATCACGTTCTGCGACTCGGCCGAGGCCTTCCGCACCTTCTGCCGCCACGACGTGGTCGGCGAGATCGCGATGGTGAACCTGCCCGCGGCCCAGACCATCTGCGCGCGAGAGGAGGGCAACACCCTCACCCGCAAGACCTGCTGGCACGGCATCGGCAAGTACCTCGCCCGCCGCGACATGGCTGAGGCCGCCGGCGCCTGCCTCGTGTCCCCCGCGTCGTGGCAGGCGCTGTGCTTCCACGGCCTCGGCTGGGGCGCCGCCGAGCGAAACGTCGACGACGCCCTCGAGGGCTGCGCCACCTTCGGCGAATACGCCGACAACTGCCGCCACGGGGTGGCCAACCAGCTCAAACGCAGTGATCCGGCCCGAGAGCAGGCCATCTGCGAGTCCCTCACGCAACCCGACGCGCGGGCCAAGTGCCTGGCGTTCGTCACCCAGTAGGCCCCGATGCTCAGCTACCTTCTCGACGCCTTCTCCGGCCCCGCCGCCCCCTTTCTCTACGCACTGCTGGTGATCTTGGGCTTCTCGATCGCCGTGTTCATCGAACGTGTGTACACCCTGCTCGGGGCGCGCGTGGATGCGGCCAAGGTGCTGCGCGAAGTGCAGACCAGCCTCGAAGCCGGCAAGTCCCCGACGCTCGGGGGCACCCCGCTGGAGAGCGTGATCGCCGCAGGGCTCGCACAGGCCGACCCGGAGCTGGGCTGGGAGGCGATGCAGGCCGCCGCCATCGACGCCGAGCAGCGGATTCGGCAGCGCATCCCCTACCTCGCGGCGGTGGCCTCGATCAGCACGATGGTGGGCCTCTTCGGTACGGTGTACGGCCTGATCCGCGCCTTCGCCGCGATGGGCGGGGTGGCAGCGGCGGAACGTGCAGCGCGCCTGAGTGAAGGGAGCAGCACCGCGATGGCCGCCACCGCCTTCGGGCTGTTCGTGGCGATCCCCGCGTTGGCGGCCCACTCCGTCCTCGACAGCCAAGCGCGATCGATGCTGGCTGCCATCGAAGCCACCGCTGGCCGGGTGAATGTGTTGCGCCGCGGGCGGGGTCGGTAGGGTCGGTGCGCCTGTTCCGCCAGCACCCGACCGAAGAGGCCGATGTGCGGCCCACCCTGCTCGGGGTGGTCACGCTCCTGTTCCTGCTGCTGTTCTTCCTGCTCTCGACCAGCTCAGGGCAACGGCTCGGCGTGATCGATCTTCGACTGGCCGCCCCGGGCGAAGCGCCGCCGCTCCCGCACAGCGGGCTCGTGAAATCGGTGCGGCTGGCCGTGGCGGAACGCACCGTGACCATCGAGTTTGAGGTGGCCACCACCGACATCGCCGCCGCCTCCGAGAGCCGCGAGCTGCGCCGTATCGACGTGCCGGCGCGGAGCGGCAGCCTCGACGGGGTCGCGCTCGCCGAGGCGCTCGGCACGATCCACAGCATCGACCCCGGCCAGCTCGAGGCGGAGGTTCACCCCGACGACGACGTGAGCACCGCCACCCTCCTCGACGTGCTCGACGCCGTACGTGGCCCCACCGCCGCGCCGCTGTTTCCGCGCGTGAGCCTGCGATGAAGCGCACCCTCTTCCGACAGCGCCCCGACGCATCTTCCGTAGGCCTCGACGTGGGCGCGCTCGCTCCCATGGTCGACATGATGGTGCTGTTGCTGGTGTTTCTCCTGCGCACCTACAGCACCGATCTCGCTCCCGCCCCGCTCAACGAGCCGTTCGCGCTGGCTGGCACGACAGCCGACGCCGACCGCCGAGGGGGCGTGGAGCTCCTAGTCTCCGCCGAGGCCGTCTACCTGAACGGCCAGCGCGTGGCCGCCTGGGAGTACATCGAGGGTAGCGGTGTGATCGACCCCCTCTACACCCTCCTCCTCCAGGTGCGGCCGAAGGTGCGAGCCGAAGTGCACGCCGACGCTGGGGTGCCCTGGCGCCGCCTCGAGCGGGTGTTGCAGACCGCCCAAGCCGCGGGCGTCGAGGAGATCGCGCTCGTGGGGGTTTGGCGAGGCCCGTGATGGTGTTGCTGCTCGTTTCATGCGCCCTCGACGAACCCGAAGGCGACTCCGCCGCGCGCGAGTCCACGCCCCGCGGTGCGCTCGGCTTCCGCCTCCCTCTCGTGGAGGTCGAGCTCTTCCTGCTCACGGTCGGCGCCGACATGGACCCGGTCGACCATACCGACGGTTCCGCGCTCGATGCAGCGTTGTGCACCACCTACGACGGGCGCACCTTTCCCTACTGCTACGACGAACACCGCGGCAGCGACTACATGTTGGATGGTGGGTTCGAGACGATGGACGCAGGCAGCGCCACCGTGGTGGCCGCCGCCGGCGGCGTGGTGGTCGAAACCGACGACGGTCACTACGACCGCTGCCACAAGGTCAGCACCGGCATCGACTGTGACGGTAACGACGGCGCGCCCAACTACGTGATCGTCGAACACGAAGGCGGGTGGCGCACCCGCTACTGGCACCTGCAGAACGGCAGCGTGGCCGTCCAGTCCGGCGACGTGGTCGGCTGTGGCGACACTCTCGCAAGGGTCGGCTCCAGCGGCTACTCGTCACAGCCGCACCTCCACTTCGAGATAAACGACTCCGCCGAAGTCTGGCTGAACCCCTACGCCGGGGAGTTCAGCCAGCCCGAAACGTGGTGGCAGGAGCAGGGGGCGCCGTACGGACTGCCCTCGACGCGTTGCGGCGACGAGAGCAGTCCGAATTGAGCGTCAGAACCCCGCTTGCATCCGAAGGAACGCGCCGTGCGCGGCATCATCGGGCGCGGCCTCGGTGGTCGTGCGCTCGTACGTGGCCGCCAACGAAATGTCCTCGTAGAAGTTGTGGCTCACTCCGCCGATGATCGTACTCCAGCCGTCGGCATCCACCTCGGAGTTCGGATCGTAGGAGTCGTACCGCGCGATCACACGGAAGTACTTGGGCATTCCCGGGAGCAGGCTCACGCTGTACCCGCCGCCAGACACATCGCCTTGGGACCGGCCGGTGTACTCCCCCCAGAACCAAACGTAGGGCATCTTGAAGCCGGCTGCCGCAGCGAACAGCATAATGGGGTCGCCATCCTGCACCATGTGGTAGTCCACGAACCCGGTGAGCGGGAGCCGCATCCGCTCCTTGCTCGCCATGGGGTCGATCGTGACGCGGCCCTGCACACTCTTGCCGGCGTCGACCTCGATCTTGCTGTAGCCCTCGCCGTTGTAGAGCCCGACGGTCCAGTCCACGAGCCCCTTGGCGTGCTCACCACCGATGCTCACGCCGAGGTCGGCCGGCGACAGGTTCCCGTTGCTGTCGCTCTGGCCCTTCGCGACGTACCGGTGCTCCCAGAAGTTGTCGGAGTAGCCCTGGTACGGGGTGTCGATGACGCCGGCCCGCACCTTCATGGGGGTACCCCCGATCTTGGCCTCGAGGTAGGCGTGTTTCACGAACACCCGGTACTTCGTGTCGGCGCTCGACGGGCGGTCGGCGTCGAGGGTGAGGCGTGCGCCGAAGGTGGGGGTGATCTTGGCCCTCGCCGTGAGGTAGGCCCTGTCGAGCGCGAACTCGTTGAAGTTGTCCGCACCCTCCGTGAGATTGAGACCGTAGTGAGCGGCCAGCAACCCGCCCATGTCGACCTCGGGCTTCGGCTTGTCATCGGATGCGAGGGCGGAGGTGGACGTGGAGGCAAAAAGGCAGAGCAGAGAAACAATATTCACTTGAACACCTTCGGGTTGAATGCCGATCCTACCACTCAAACGGTGCCGAATCCATGACGCTCAAAATATTGTTGCGTCAAGCCCGCAACGGCGAGGTGTCAATGCGCGGATCACGCGCATCGATCGGTGGCGATCCCGATCTCGAACGCGTCTGCGACCTCCTGTTGGGTTCGGTCGCCACGTTCAACAGCCTGCATGACCTTTTTCCGGAAGTCCATCGAGTACGCGGCGGGCATGATCGCTCTGGGTGTCTCGCCTGATCACCCGTTTGTGAGCATCGATCAAGCCCGTCGGGCGGCGCAGTCAGGGCCCACCCACGCTGATCTCCACCACCACGCGCGCGGGCAAATGAGGCCATGGCGCGGTCCAAACCGCCTCGGCCGCGCACGCGGGCACGGGCCCCAACACCGCGACGCTTTCCACTCCTTTCGGGCCCAGCGTCACTTGCAGCGCCTGGCCCGGCGCGAGGCAGCCCACTCCTACCCGTCCTGCGAGGAGCGCAGCGCCTTGTTCGTCGTCGGGGGCTGGGCCGAGCGCTCGCGGGCCGGCGGGTGGCAGGAGCGGTGCCCACGTCGGTGGCGGCGCCGGGCCAAGGCCCATCATGTCCAGCGCTGCACGGCCCACCTCGTCGCCAACCTCGGGGCGTGCGAGCGAGAACGCCACCCAACCCACGAGGCCGACCCACACCACCAGTCGCGCCCACATCCATTTTCGATCGAAGAGCACCGCTGGTGGCTATCCGGTTACCGTACGCTCGTGCGCCGCGCCCAATCCACGGTCGAGTACCTGCTCACCCTCTCGGTGCTGAGCATCGCCGTGGCCGCCGTCGTGCTCGGCCTCGGCAGCACGATCCGCTCCAGCTCGCTGTCGTTGGGGGGATCGTTGGCCGAATCGCTCACGCGGGGCGAAGTTCAGCCCTAAGGCTTGCCGCTCAGGTGCGCGAAGCGAGCCAACGCTCCACCTGCCCGATGATGTCTCGGTCCGGCACCGTCTCCCAGTCCTTCAGGAACGCCGCGTTGCCCTTGTCGGTGAGCGGGTGGCTGAAGAGCTGCTTGTACACCTTCAGCGGGGCGGTGGTGACGTGCGCGCCGGCCAGCGCCGACTGGACAATGTGCATCGGATGCCGGATGCTCGCAGCCAGCACTTCGGTCTTCAGCGTGGGGTAATTCTGGTAGATCTTCACGATGCGCGCGATGAGGTCCATGCCGTCCTCACTCACGTCGTCGAGGCGGCCCACGAACGGGCTGATGAAGGTCGCTCCGACTTTCGCGGCGTACAGGGCCTGAGCGGGCTGGAAACACAGCGTCACGTTCACCCGAATGCCGTCGTCGGCGAGCGCCTTACAGCACTGGATGCCGGCCACGGTGAGCGGCACCTTCACCACCACGTTGCGGTGAACCTTAGCGAGGAGGCGACCCTCCTTGATCATCGTGGGGGCGTCCTGCGCCACCGTCTCCGCTGAAACCGGCCCGTCGATGATGTTGGCGATCTGGTAGATGGTGTCTACAAAATCGCGCCCCTCCTTGGCGATGAGCGAGGGGTTGGTGGTCACGCCATCGAAGAGCCCCCACGTTGCGCCTTCGCGGATCTCGTCGAGGTTGGCGGTGTCGAGGAAGAGTTTCATGCGGCCTCCGGGGAACAGCGTTCTACGACGCGGAAGCCCTCGGGGCAACCATGCGGCCGGTCAGGGCTTCGCCGACCCGCCCGCACCGCCCACCCGCCAGAGCCACAGGCTCTCAAACTCGGCCGCGCGCTCAAGGGTGCCGAACCGTTCGGCGTCGGCCACCCACGCCCGCTTCGGGTCGGCGCGGTCGGGGTCGATGGCCACCCAAACCGTGTTCTCGGGGGCCGTGGCACGCCGCAGCGTGAACAGACTCTCGCGGAAGAGGGCGGCTCTGCGCGGCCGCTCTGCGTGGGCCGGGGCCAGGCGCAGGAGATCCGAGAGCACGTCGCGGAAGGGTACGAGCAGTTGGGCTTCCACCGCCTGCGCCTGTGTGCCCCGCAACAGCCAGAACACCCACGCTTCGCCCACCACCACGTCGCCGGGCAACAGGAAGGCTCGCGCAGCGGCCACGGAGCGATCGAGCCGGTCGGGCGCGGCGTGCGTGGGCGACGAGAGCCTCGCGAGCGCGGCGTACGCGGGCGCGATTCCACTCCCAACCAACAACACCCCGATCACCGGCCACACGGCGAGCTTTCCCCCTCGCTCCAGCTTGGCGGGGAGCCGTTCGAGGCCAAGCAGCGCCATCGGCACCAGAAGCCCCCACAGCGGCAGCCAGAATCGGATGGCGAACGGCCACGTCCAGAACAGGAAGATGCACACATGGGCGGCCAACAGCACCCCCACCGGACGCGAGCACCGCCAGGCCCCCCAGGCTGCGAGGGCGGCGAAGATCCCGCCCAGCGCGCTCACTCCCGCTCCGGGCCCTCCAGCTTCGTCGAGCATCGACTCCGGCGAAAGGAATTGCCCGAGGCTCAGCGGAGCCAGCCGAGCGTTGGCTCCCGCGACCTGGATGAGGCCCCGAACCAAGCCCACCAAGCCACCTTCCGCGGCGAGCTCCCCATACCACCCCACATGTACGTCGTAGCTGATGTAGTACGCCAGCAACTCGGCCAGTTCGGGCGACACGCCCGCCGTTCCCGGTGGCGACCAGAACGAACCGGCGCCGGCGAGCGATGCCCCCGCCGCGAGCGCCGCCGCCACGCCGAAGCGCCGGCTCCAGAGCGCGACGCCCGCCCCCGCTAGAGCGTACAGTCCGCCCACGCCCCGAAGCGACGAGCCGACGAAAACCAGCACGGCTAGGCCGACGAGCGCGCTCCGCGACGGCGCCTGTCGCGCCAGGATTGCACAGGCGCCCACGAGGAGAAGGGTGAACGCCGGCTCCGACATCACCTGCGGCGCCAGCTGCCAGGTGACCCCGTTGACAGCGAGCAGCAGCCCTGTTCCCACCCGAACGGTCGGAGACGCCCCGAGCCGCGGCAGGAGCCCACTCACGACCACCTGAGCCACCAGCGCCCACAACGCCACCTGCACGATCGGAAGGGTCGTTTCGGCTACGCCCAGCTCCTGCAATCCTCGCAGCAGCGCCGGGAAGCCCCAAGGATATTTCGTGACCGCCGGGCTGCCGGGAAGGCAGGCCGCAACCGGTCCCTCCTCGCCGCCCCACGAGCGAGCGAGCGACAGGTAGATGGCCTCGTCGCCCCAGAGGCCGAGACGCGCGGGGTTCACGTTCAATGCGTGAACGGCGAAGCTGAGCGGCGCCACCCAGGCGTAGCGAAGCCCGCTCACCGGCGTGGTTTCGCGAGCACACCGACACACGCCAGCGGGGCCGCTGCGGCAGGCAGCGTGGCGTAGCGCACCCCGGTGGCGGGGTGCGCAGCGTGGGGGGCCACGTCCAGCAGGGGGCGGAGCGCGAACGTGCGTTCATGGAGGCGGGGATGGGGCACCTGCAGCGTCGGAGACGACCACTCAAGCCCCTCGATCCACAGGACATCGAGATCGAGCACCCGATCGGCCCAGCGCCGTGTGTGCCTTCGACCCATTCGGTGCTCGACGGCGCGGAGTGCCTCGAGCAGCGCCTCGGGGCCCGCGAAGCAGCGGAGGACGACGGCTGCGTTGAGGAAGTCGCCGCCGGCAACCCCGCCGCTCGGAGGGCTTGCGTACACGCGACTGCAACCCCGCAGCTCCACGCCTGGCCATGCGGCGAGCAGGCGCACGGCGGTGCCGATCGTGTTGGCCCGATCGCCCAGGGAGGCGCCTAGCCCCACGACGCTCAGCGGCGGATCAGCGACCACTCACGTCGCCGAGCCCGAACCACCCGCTCCAACTCCGCCTTTGCCGAGCGCACCACCCCATCGCCCCCGACGATCCACGGGTCGCCACGCGGGTTGAGGGGCAGCAGGGAGCCGGCAGGGGGCAACTCCTCGGGGGCGCGGAGCCGACGGCCGGAGTCCCGACGGGTCACACACTCCTCTTCCCAGCCCGCCACCAGTTCGTCATGCATTAGACGGCCGCGCTGCACCTCCAAGCTCTCCCGCACTGCGGGATTTTCCGTCGTGGCGATCTGCTCCTCGAGGTACAAGAGCCCTACCTTCCGCTGCCCCGCCCGACTGTGCATCGCCGCCGCCGCCGCGCCGTACCACACCGGAGCGCCTGGCCGCTGGGCGGCCACCTCCAACCACCGTGCTCCCGCCAAGGGATCATCCTCGTAGAGCACCTCGTTCATCCCGCGAGCGAATGGGCACCAGTAGTCTTGCGGCAGCGCAGCGGCACATCGTTCATACACCTCTCCGGCTTCAACCGTGAGGCCCATGCTGCTCAGCATGCCTCCGCCGTACGTATAGGGCGTGCGCCATGCGGGATCGAGCCGCGTGACGACGCCGATCACCCCGCTGAGCCATTCCTGCCACTCTCCTGCGTTGCCTTCGTCATACCGTTCGCCGAAAATCAACGTGGCCCGCACCCACATCAAATCGGCGAGGGGTTCCTCGAACCCACTGGCCACCATGCGCGCCCCTTCCGCGGAAGGCCGAAAATAGAGCTCCTGGTCGAGCTGCCGAGTGGAGCGTGTGTGGTCCGCCGCGGGCTGCGCGTACGCGACCAAGCCCGCCGCCAAAACCCCCGCAGTCGTGATTACTGCCCGTGGCATTCCCTGAACCCGCCTCCCTTCTCGCTAACGCGGCAAAAAAACGAAGGGCGGACCCTCGCAGGCCCGCCCCCGTTTGCTCAGACGGAACGCCTAGTAGACGTTTGCGTCCGCGCTGCCGAGCGTCGCGTTGAGCGAGGTCGTCGCGGTGTAGTTCGCGAGGTCGGTATCGCCGTCCACGTCGCACGCGCCGGTGACCAGGATGTCGGTCGCCGTTGCCGAGGTGACGGCGTAAGCGCCGCGCACGTTGCCGTCCGGAGCCCAGCCGATGCTGGTGAAGCCGGCCGTCGAGGCCCAAGGGAAGGCGGTCTTGTCGAGCGCGGACTCGGCACGGGGAGCCACGTCGGCGGTGACGTAGCCGTCGAAGGCGGCGTCGTAGGCGACTTCGGCAGTCTTGATGCCGTCCACGTTCGAGGGGACCTCGGCGCGCTTGGCCTTGTGCTGCATGGCCACGAAGTTCGGGATCGCGATGGCGGCCAAGATGCCGATAATTGCGACTACGATCATGAGTTCGACGAGAGAGAAGCCCTTGTTCTGACGCATTAGTATGCTCCGTTCGGTTTGGAAGAGTCCTGGCGAGCGCCAGACGGGTGAGTCAAATGCAAGGATCGTGCCAACGGATGATCGCCGATCATTCCAAGGCGCTGACAAAGATCGTCAGCGCGCAAGCTGACCAAATTTGTCACCTGCCCAGCAGCGTCACTCGTCGCCAGCCTCGAGCCCCATCTTCACCAACCGGTAACGAAGGGAGCGGAAGGTGATGCCCAACAACTTGGACGCGGCGGTGCGATTGTGCCCCGCCGCCGCCAGGGCGGCCTCGATGTAGTGCCGCTCCATGGCCGCCAGCCGCGCCTCGAGATCGATGCCCATCGTGGGAAACTCTTCCTCCAGCTCCGGCGCGCCTGCGGCCGCGAGCCCCTCTTGCAGCCGCTCGGGCAGCGCCCCTGCCGTGAGCAGCGTTCCGGACTCCAGAGCCACCGCCCGTTCCACGATGTTCTGAAGTTCTCGAACGTTGCCCGGCCACGAGTAGGCGCTGAGGAGGCGCAGCGCCTCCGGCGTGGCACCCCGGAGGGGCTTGCCGTACTCCTCGGCAAACTTTTCAATGAAGTGCTGCGCCAGCGTGGCCACGTCATCGCCGCGCTCGCGCAGCGGCGGCATGTCGATCTGCAGTACGTTCAGTCGATAATAGAGGTCTTCGCGGAAGCGGCCGGCTTTCACCTCCGCCGCGAGGTCGCGGTTCGTGGCCGCCACCACCCGCACGTCCACAGCCACCTCCTCGCTCGCCCCCACGGGCGAAACCCGCCGCTCCGCCAGCACGCGCAACACCTTGACCTGCGCGGCGAGCGGCATGTCACCGATCTCGTCGAGGAAGATGGTGCCCCCCGCTGCGGCCTCGAAGTAGCCGGCCTTGTCGCGCAGGGCGCCGGTGAACGAGCCCTTGCGGTGGCCGAACAGCTCACTCTCGACCAGCGCCTCCGGGATTGCTCCGCAGTTCACCGCCACGAACGGACGCTGGGCCCGGTCACTCCCATAGTGGATCGCCCTCGCCAATAGCTCCTTGCCGGTTCCCGACTCCCCGCACAGGAGGCAATTGATGCGGGTGCCCATCACGCGCCGGACCAGCCCGTACACTTCTTGCATCCGCGGCGAGGTGCCCACGAACTGCCCCATTTGGTAGCGGCTCTGCAAGGCGGCGTGCAGCCGCACGTTTTCCTCCTCGAGGCGGCGCATGGCGAGCGCCTTCTGAACCACGAGGCGTAGCTCTTCGTTGTTGAAGGGCTTCGCGACATAGTCGAAGGCGCCCTCCTTCATGGCGGCCACCGCGGTTCCCGTGCTTCCGTAGGCCGTGATCAGGATCACGGGTACGTCGCGGCCGGTCTCCGCCGCTTGGAGCCGCACCCGCCGCAGCACCTCGATCCCGTCGATGCCCGGCATCGTGAGGTCGCTGATCACCAGATCGGGCAGCCACTGAGCGAACACCCGCATTCCGGCTTCGCCCGATGGCGCGTCGCGCACCTCATAGCCCGCGCGGATGAGCACCATCACCAGCACCTCGCGGAGGGCGGGCTCGTCATCGATCACCAGAATGCGGGCAGGCTCGACCATCAGGGACTCGCGGAAGGCAGTTGGATCGTGAACCGTGTACCCTCACCTGGCAGCGACGCCACCTCCACGCTGCCGCCGTGCGCGCGCACGATCTGATCCACAAGGGCGAGCCCGATCCCGGTACCGCCCGCCCGCCGTGTGAAGAAGGGGTCGAAGATTCGTGGAAGCTCCGCCGCGGAGATGCCTACGCCGTCGTCGGCGATCGTGATGCCGGCCCCCGGCCCTGCGTGCCCCACCGACACCCGCACTTCGCCGCCTGACAAGCTCGCCTGCGCCGCGTTGGTGAGCAGGTTCCAGACCACCTGACGCATGCGGTCAGGATCGACCCACGCGGCCACCGCCTCGGTGTCCACCCGTACCACCACCCGGCCTGTGAAGCGGGGGTCTTGACGGAAACTCTCGACAATGTCGGTGACCAGTTCGTCCAATTGCAGGGGCACCCGCCTCAGCGTAGGTCGCCGGGCGGCGGCGAGAAAGTCCTCCACGAGCCGGTTCAGCCGTTCGGACTCGCCGAGCGCCAACTCCAACTGTCGAGAGGGGCGGTCTTCCTGCAGCATCTGTAGCACCGCCGAGAGCGAAGCAAGCGGATTCCGGATCTCGTGCGCGAGACCCGCGGCCAACTGGCCCACGGCCACCAAGCGCTCGTCGCGCTGCACACGCTCGCGCATCTCCCAGAGCTCCGTCACGTCTTCCACAACGACCACCCGCCCCTGGTCGGGGAGCACCGCCTGGCTGCAGATCAGTCGCCGGTCCCCCATCTCCTCTTCCCAAGCCCGATGATGCACGGCCCCGGAGAACACCTCGGTGAGGCGTTTCCCTTCCACGTTGCCGAGCAGCAACCGGCCGTTCGGGTTCAACTCCACGATGTGGTCTTCGAGGTCGACGATGAGCACACCCGCGCGAACCCGTTCCAGCACCGTCTCCGAGGCCACTCGCTGCACCAACAGCTCGCGCCCTGCCACAGCCAAAGACTCCGCGAGCTGGCCGCTGAGCAGCCCCACCACGATGAGCGACAGCACCCGGCTGCCCGACTCCCAGTAGGCGAGGAGCGGGTCCGCGCCCCCCCGACCCGAGAGGAGCGCCACCGCGACCACCCCGAACGCCGAAAGGCCGGCCCCGACATTCGCGCCCGGTCGGCCGAGCAGGTAGGCGCCGGCCGCGATCACCGGAAAATAGAGGAACACCAGCAGCGAGGACGTTCCGCCCGTCAACACCGAAAGCACGGAGGCCCCCGCCACGTCTGCCGCGAACATCGTGTAGAGAAAGACCGGACCGGCAGGTCGGGCCAGCGTCCACGCCGCGCTGAGCACCAAGAAGAGCAACTGGACCGAACTAAACTGAAGGATGTGCTCGTCGTTGCGGTCGAACTCGCCGCCGCGCAGGACGCCCACCACCGTCGCACCGAGAATCGAGAGCGATACGACGAAGCGGCCCAGATTGTACCGCTGAACCCGGTCCCGAGCCCCGGTCAGCCGACGTTTCCGGCCATCTCGAAGATCGGCATGTACATGGCGATCACGAGCCCGCCGACCACCACGCCGAGGAACGCCATGATCATCGGCTCCAACGCGCCGGTGAGGGCCTCGACCGCGACGTCCACCTCTTCATCGTAGAAGTCGGCAATTTTTCCCAACATGGTGTCGAGCGCACCGGTGGCCTCGCCGACGCTCACCATCTGACAGACCATCTTCGGGAAAACGTTGCTCTCCAAGAGCGGCTCAGCGATGGTGCGGCCCTCCGAGATGCTCACACCCGCGCCGGCAATGGCCTTCTCAATCACGACGTTTCCAGCGGTCCTCGAACAGATGTCCAGCGCCTCCAAGATGGGAACGCCGGAGCTCAACATGGTCGAAAGAGTGCGGCAGAAGCGGGCCACGCCCACCTTCCGGATGATGTCGCCGAAGAGGGGTAGCGCAAGCAGGACCGTGTGAAAGATGAATTTGCCGCGGGTGGTGGCAATCGCGCGAGTCAGCGCCACATAGAGCAGCACCAACGCGATGATGCAGTAGCCGATGTTGGCGGTGAGCCACTTGGAAAGATTCACCACCAACTGGGTCGGTGCAGGGAGCGCCGAGCCGAAGTCCGCGAACATGTCTTCGAATTGCGGCACCACCTTGGTGAGCAGGATGGCGATCACGACCACGGCCACCGCCATGACGATGATCGGGTACGACATCGCCCCCTTCACCTGCCGAATCAGCTTCTGGTTCTTCTCGAGGTAGGCCGCGAGCCGGTTCATGATCGTATCGAGCATGCCGCCCACCTCGCCGGCGGCCACGAGGTTCACGTAGAGATCGTCGAAGGTGTCCGGATAGGTCTTCAGCGAATCGGCGAAGGTGTTGCCGCTCTCGACCTTCTCCTTGATCACCTTCAGCTGCTCGCGCATCGTGGGATTTTCCGACTGCTGCGAGAGGATGTCGAGGCACTGCACGAGCGGCAGGCCGGAGTCGACCATGGTGGCGAACTGCCGCGAGAAGATCACGAGATCGCGCAGGGACACCGAGGGTTTGAGGAACGAGGGCGTGGGGATGTTGAGCTTCAAATCGAACGCGGATTTCGACTCCGTCACGCTCGTTGCGTTGATGCGCATCTCCCGCAGCTTGCCGCGCGCGGCCGTGTGGTCGGCCGCGTCGATCTTTCCGCGCTTGATTTCCCCCTGCGCGGTCTTGCCTTCGTATGCGAACACGGCCATGCCGGATGCTCCTTGCCGGCGGACTGTACCAGAGCTTCTGGCAGGGCACCAGCCCCGACCGCAAATGTGCGCCGGCTCGCCGTCGCGGGCCGGCTTAACGACGCCGCGATGTCGCTCCTCGATCGGGTTCGCCGGGCCGCGCCCCCGGCCCTCTTCCAGCGAGGCGCGCTCTGCGCCCGCGAGGGGGGGGTCACAGGCAGCGGCGAGCGTTTCGCAGTGCGCATTCGCGGGCGGGCCGAAGCCCAGGCCGTGTGGACCGACGGGGAGGACTGGGAGTGCGACTGTGGCGCAGAGGTAGCGGCGTGCGCGCACACCGCGGCGGTCGCGGTGGCCTTGGCGGAGGGACTGCTCAGCGGCGCGCCGGACCTCGCCGGAATCCGCTACCACCTGCGCCGCCACGACTCCGGCCTCGTCTTCGACCGCACCGTGCCCGACGGCGCCCCGCGCCGCCCCGAGGACCACGAGCTGAACCGCCTCCTCGCTGGCTGGTGGGGAAAGCCGGGAGTGCCACGAGGCCTCGCCCAGCAGGCGCTCGCCCCGCTGCGCGGACTGCCGCTCGACCTCGATGGCGAACCCGCGAGCGCCGATCCGGCGCCCGTGTTGCCGATCGTGATCGTGGTGGATCACCCTCCGGGCTGGAAAGTCCGTCTCGTTCGCCGCCCCGGCATCGACGAGGCCTTTCCCAACGGGCTCCTCCGCATGGGGGCGTGCCTGCGCCCCATCGGCGAAACGGCGATCGAGGCCGGCCTCAAGCAACGCCTGATCAACGGGATCGTGTTTCAGCCGATCGAAGCCGGCCGCCTGGTCACGGAGTTCTTGCCCTCCCTGAGAAGATTGGTGGACGTGGAAACCCGCTCCGTGCGGCTGCCCTCCGCCCGGCACGATGCGCCGCGGCTGGATTGGGAAGTCGCTGTAGACGGTACCCGGCTCCGCGCCCTCGCTCGGATCGTCTACGGCGACCCTGCCTACGCGCGCGTGGAGCACGGGGAGCTGAAACGCCTCGACACCCAGATCGTGCCCACCCGCGACACCGAGGCCGAACGGCGGCTGCTGGCGAGCGGCGTCGCGGTCGGCGTGGCGGTGGAGCGCGAGGGGGCGGGAGCGGCGCAGTGGGTCGCCTCGCTCCCGCCGGGCGCGCGCGATGCGGTCCTCGTACACGCGCCGCGGTTTCGCCTTGTCCGCGGCGGGGGCGACCCCGAGCTGCGCCTCGACGAGGTGGGCGACCACTTCGTGGTGCGCGCCGCCGGCGACCTCGACCCGCGGGCGCTCCTTGCGGCGTGGCGCGACCACGCCCCGCTGGTGCCGCTCCTCAGCGGCGGCTGGCGTCCCGTTCCGCAAGCCTGGCTCGACGCCCACGGCGCCGTTCTCGCCGAGCTTCTCGACGCGGAGGACGAAGCCGGCGGCCACCTCGGCCGGCCCCAGGCCGGCCTCGCGCTCGACGCCCTCGACGCCCTCGGCATCACCCCGCCGCCCGCGCTCGCGGCGCTCCGCGCCCTCGCCGGCGACTTCGCCGCCGTACCGGCGGCTCCGATCGCCGCCGGCTTCGTGGGGGTGCTGCGCCCCTACCAGCAGCGCGGCGTGGACTGGATCGTGTGGCTGCGCTCCGTGGGCATGGGCGGCATCCTCGCCGACGACATGGGGCTCGGAAAAACGGTGCAGGCGCTCGCCTCCCTCGGACCGGGCCGCCACCTCGTCGTGGCGCCCACCTCGGTGGCCGGTAACTGGATGCGCGAGACCGCTCGGTTCCGGCCTGACCTGCGCGCGTGCCTGTTTCACGGCCCCCGTCGCGTGCTCGACGCGGAGGCCGAGCTCGTGATCACGACCTGGGCCGTACTTCGGATCGACCTCGATCAGCTGCGGGGGCCGTGGACCACCGCGATCTTCGACGAAGCCCAAGCGATCAAGAACCCGGAGTCGCAGACAGCGGAGGCCGCCCGCGCCGTAGAGGCCGAACTGCGGCTGTGCGTGAGCGGCACCCCTGTGGAGAACCGCCTCGACGAACTTTGGTCAGCGATGCACGTGGCCAACCCGGGCCTGCTCGGGTCTCGACGCTCTTTCGGGGAGCGGTTCGGCACGCCCATGGAGGCCGGCAGCCGAACGGCGCGGGATGCGTTGCGGCGGCGCATCCGACCGTTCGTGCTGCGGCGCACGAAGGCAGCGGTGGCGCCCGAGCTTCCTTCGCGCACCGACGTCGTGTTGCGGTGCACCCTTTCGGAACGGGAACGCACCCTCTACGACGCCGTTCGCAGCCTCTCCCAAGCCGATGCGCGCCGGATGATCGCGGGTGGCAAGGGTTGGCTCCAGGTCCTGGAGGTCCTGCTGCGCATGCGGCAGGCCTCTTGCCACCCGGGGCTGCTGCCGGGCGGCGACAGGGCGCTCGGCTCAGCGAAGCTCGATCTGCTGAAAGAAACCCTCGACGAACTGGTGGAGGATGGCCACCGCGTGTTGATCTTCTCCCAGTGGACCTCGATGCTGGACCTTGTTGAGCCCCAGCTCCGGAGCGCCGGCTGGGACTTCTGCCGCCTCGACGGCGCCACGCGCAACCGTGAAGCCGAGATCGAACGCTTCGCGCAATCGGATGGCCCTCCGATCTTCCTTCTCTCCTTGAAGGCGGGCGGCACCGGGCTGAACCTCACCACCGCCGACTACGTCATCCACCTCGACCCCTGGTGGAACCCCTCCGTAGAAGACCAGGCCACCGACCGCGCCCATCGGATCGGCCAGACCCGCCCTGTGGTATCGATGCGGCTGATCGCCGAAGACACGGTGGAGGAGCGCATCCTGCTCCTCCAAGAACGGAAGCGGGAGGTGGTGCGTGCGGCGCTCGACGAGGGCGAGCTCGCGAAGGCGCTGAGCGGCGACGAGCTGGCTGCGCTGTTCGGGTAGGCATGCCCTTTCCAAACTGCCTCGCGCCGCCTACGCTGCCTTGGTGAACTTCCGCGAGGTCTGGAACGAGCCCGAGCCCTGCCCGTATCGCCCTGGCGAAACGGCGCGGCTGCCGCTGCGGGCGCCCGCACGCATGCTCACCGGCGCCGAGCTCGACGCCCAGCTCGAGGCCGGCGACCGACGCACAGGGCGCCTGCTCTACTCACCCACCTGCGATACGTGCCGCGCCTGCGAGCCGATTCGGGTGGACATCGCAGGTTTCACCCCCTCCAAGTCGCAGCGCCGGGCCTGGAAGCGGAATGTCAGCGAGCTGTCGGCGAGGATCGGGACTCCTGAGGTGGACGACGAGCGACTGGAGCTGTTCAACCGCCACAAGCTCGAACGAGGGCTCTCCCGGAGCGGCGAGGAGATCACGTCGGCGGCATACCGACAGTGGCTCGTGGACACCTGCTGCCGCACGGTGGAGGTGACCTATCGTGAGGGGCCGCGCCTCGTGGCGGTGAGCATCCTCGACCTCGGCGAGAGAGACGCGTCGAGTGTGTACCACTTCTTCAACCCGGACGATGAAGCTCGGTCGATGGGCGTCTTCTCGGCGGTCGCCGAGATGCGGTGGCTTCGGAAACAAAACTTCCGTTGGTATTACTTAGGCTTGTTCGTGAGCGACTGCGCGGCCTTGGTGTACAAGGCGAACTACCGACCGCACGAGCGACTCGTAGCGGGTCAGTGGGCGGAGCGAGCATGAGTGCTCGGAGCTGGCTCGCCTTGAAGGCGCGGGGGGCCGCCGCACGCCTGCGTGGCGGGGCCGCCGAGCCAGACGCCGGGGCGGAGCCCAGCGAGCATCGCCTCCCCTGCGCCGGCCTCTGGAACACTCCGATGGTGCAGGTCAACGGCGACCTCACCACCTGTTGCCTCGATGAGCACCTCGAGAACCGCCTCGGCAACATCCGCGAAACGCCACTCGCCGCGCTGTGGTCGGGCACGCGGGTGCACGCGTGGCGCGTCGCACACGCTGAAGGTCGCTTCGCGGACTCCGGCCCCCTCTGCACCCGCTGCAACTGGCGCAGCGCCGGGGTGATGGAGGCCAAAGACGTGGAGGCGTACCTCGAACTCACCCATGAGGCCGCTGCGCTGACTCGCTTCCGACGCGCTTGCCGCCCCACGCGGCGAAATTAGAATAGCCTCCGCCTCGCGATGAGCCCCCCTCCCGCCATTCGTACCGAGCGCCTCGGGAAGACCTACCTGTCCGGCTTCCTTCGCCGACCGTTCGTGGGGCTGAGCGACCTTACCCTCGAGGTGCCCGAGGGCATCACCTTCGGATTCGTGGGCCCGAACGGCGCCGGCAAGACCACCACCATCAAAACCCTCATGGGGCTCCAAGCTCCCACCGAGGGGCAGGCGTGGCTGTTCGGCACGCCGATCGCCGACCCCCAGAGCCGCGCCAGCCTCGGTTTCATGCCCGAGCGCCCCTACTTCTACGAACACCTCACAGCCTGGGAGTTCATGGAGTTCTACGCCCGCCTGTCGGGCGTTCCATCCGGGGAGCGCGAGGCGCGCATCTCCTCGCTGCTCGAGCGCGTGGAGTTGTCGCGCTTTCGCAACGTGGCGCTCCGGAAGTTCAGCAAGGGCATGCTCCAGCGGGCCGGCATCGCGCAGGCGCTGGTGGGCAACCCGCGGCTGGTCGTGCTCGACGAGCCGATGAGCGGCCTCGACCCCTTAGGGCGGGTGCTGGTGCGCGACATCATCCTCGCCGAGCGGCGTGCCGGGCGCACCGTGTTCTTCAGCAGCCACATCCTGAGCGACGTCGAACAGCTCAGCGACCGCGTGGCGATCGTCGTGGGCGGCAAGCTGCGCGAGGAAGGCAAGATGGCTGATCTGGTCGGCAACGCCGCGCTTTCTGTCGACATCACGTTCACGGGGGCGGCGGATCTCCCGGGGGCCGAGCTGCTGCGGGAGGAGGGGAACCGCCGCACGGTGCGAGTGCCGCCCGCCGAAGTCGACGACGCCTGTCGCAGCATCCTCAGCGGGGGCGGCTCGGTGCTCTCCGTACACCGGAACGTGCCGAGCCTGGAGTCTGTGCTGCTGGACGAGGTGGAGCGCGCGCGCACCGTGAACGAAAAACAGCTTGGTGTGCTCGCATGAGCCGCATCTGGGTGATCGCCACCAACACCTTCCGCGAGGCCGTGCGCGACCGCATCTTGAACAGCATTCTCTTCTTCGCGGTTCTACTCCTTGGCATTTCGCTCGGGCTGCGCGAGGTATCGATCGGCGACACCGACAAGGTCGTTCGTGGGGTGGCGCTCGGCGGGGTGAGCTTTCTTGCAACCCTCGTGGCGCTGTTCCTCGGCGTGAGCCTCGTGTACAAGGAGATCGAGCGGCGCACGATCTACACCCTGGCCGCGAAGCCGTTGGCACGCTGGCAGCTGTTGCTCGGCAAGTACGTGGGGGTGTGGATCACCCTCGCCGTCGAGGTGCTGTTGCTCTTCGGCCTCTACGTGCTGATCGTGAGTCCCCAACAAGGGCTGCCGGGCATGCCCCTGTTCGTGGCCGCGCTGATGTTGATGGTGGAGCTCTCGCTGCTCGCAGCATGGGCAATGTTGTTCTCCACCTTCGCCTCGCCGGTCACGGCCACCGCCTACAGCGTCAGCATCTACCTGATCGGGCACTTCGCCGACGACCTCCATCTCTTCGGGGAGCGGGCGGATCCCGGCGCATTCCGTACGCTGGTGCTGAGCCTGTACCGCGTGGTCCCGAACCTCGAGACCTTCAACCTGCGCGCCGAGGCGGTGCATGGCGTAGCGGTTCCGTGGTCGGAGGTGGCTTGGAGCACGGCGTATGGCGCCGGCTACACCACCGCCGTGCTCTGTACGGCGATGCTGGTGTTCTCGAAGCGAGATTTTAAATGATTCGCATGGCCGACCCCGCCGCGCGGCACGCGCGGGTGGGGGAGGCCGTGGAGCGGGCGGTGATCGAGGTGCTCCGCAGCGGTCGGTACGTGGGCGGGCCGGTGGTAGACACGGCCCGCGCCCGACTGGCCGCCGCCTTCGGCTGGGCGTACGGCGTGACGACCAACAGCGGCACCGACGCGCTCGCGTATGCGCTTCTCGCGTTGGGTGTGGGTCCGGGAGACGAGGTGATCGTGCCGGCCGTGACCTTCTTCGCTACCGCTGGGGCCGTAGCCAGGGTCGGCGCCACTCCCGTCGTGGGCGACGTGCGCTCCGATCTGCCGCTCCTCGACGCCAGCCGATTGCCGCTGGGGCCACGCACACGCGCCGTCATCGCGGTGCATCTGTACGGCGAGCCCTGCCTCCTCCCGGGGTTGCCCGTCCCGGTCGTCGACGACCTCGCGCAGTGCGCCGGCGCCTCCCCCTCCCCCAAAAATGGCACCGTGGGCGCGGTGAGCTTCTACCCGACCAAAACGCTGGGAGCGGCGGGCGACGCCGGGCTCGTCCTCACCGACAGTGCCGATGCCGCACGCGACCTGCTCCTGCTCACCAACCACGGCATGCCGGAGCCCTACCTGCATGAGCGAGTTTGCGGCAGCATTGGCTCCAACAGCCGCATGGATGCGGTACAGGCTGCTGTACTGCTGGTTCACCTCGACGACCTCCCGGCCCGCATCGCCCTCCGGCGAGCCACCGCGCTCCGGTACGACGCGGAGCTGCCCATCTGGGTTCGCCGCCTGCCTCGGCACGCGAGCCACGCGCTCCACCAGTACGTGGTGCGCGTGCCCAACCGCGATGCCGTGCGCAGCCGCCTCGCCGCCTCGGGCGTAGACAGTGCGCTGTTCTACCCACGGTCCCTGGCGAACCAACCCGCACTCGCCGGTTTCCCCCATGCGCCCACCCCGGAGGCCGACGCCTACTGTGCCGAGGCCCTCGCGATTCCCCTGCATGAGTGCCTCAGCCACAACGAGGTCTCTCAGGTGGTGGCCGCGTTCGGGAGCCACGCCCCATGACGCTCGACCACGTCTGGGTGATCGCACAGGCCTTCGCGCTCCTGTTCGGCCTCCTCTTCGGCTCGTTCATGAACGTGTGCATCGCGCGGATGCCCGAAGATCGCTCCGTCGTCCATCCCGGCTCGGCCTGCCCAAGCTGCGGAACGGCAATCAAACCCTACGACAACGTGCCCGTGCTCGCCTGGCTCTGGCTGCGCGGCCGCTGCCGCTCCTGCAAGACCGACATCTCCCCGCTTTACCCGCTGGTGGAAGCGCTGTTCGGCGTCCTCACCCTCCTGCTGTTTCGCCATGTGGTCGAGGACGTCACCCAGCTCGACCGGGCGCACCTCGTCGCGTTCGTGTGGTACGGCTGGCTGCTCTTCGCGTGCGTGGCCTCTACGTTCATCGACCTTCGTCACAAGATCATCCCCGACGAGTTCAGCATCTACAGCGTGCCGGTGGGAGTGGGTGGGGCGGCCCTAGTCGGCTGGCTCGGCTACGACGGGGCGCCCACGTGGCAGCAGTCCGTGGTGGGCGCGCTCGTCGGGGGCGGCGGCATCGCGGCGCTCATCGGCGCGTACTGGCTCGTGCGCCGGGAGGAGGGCATGGGGCTCGGCGACGCCAAGCTCCTCGCGGCGTTCGGGGCGTGGTTCGGGGTATTTCCGGGAGTGGCCGCGATCCTTCTGCTTGGCAGTGTGATCGGCAGCATCGTGGGCATCGTGGCCATGTTCGTGACCGGCCGCGGATTGAAGCTGGCGATCCCCTTCGGCCCCTTTCTGGCGGCGGCTGCCGTGTTCTGGTGTTTCTTCGGGGACAGGGTGGCGCTGCGGTACGCTGGGCTCACGGGCTGAGCTGACCGCTCACAGCGCCGCGAGCAGCGCCGTACACACGTCGGAGCACCGGGCAGTCCCGCCCATGTCGGAGGGGTGCATGCCGGCCTGGAGAAGGGTGATGCACGCAGCGCGCAGGCGGCCGGCAGCCTCGATCTGACCGGCGTCGCGCAGCAGATCGACAGTGAGTCCCAGCATCGGGAAGGGGTTGGCACCGTCGGGACCCACCACGCCCACGCGCGTGCCGTGAGGGCTCTCGAACACCTTCACGCCAGGGCCATAGGCCACACCGCATGCCACCGTCACGCCGCCCGCCATCCCGGCGGCCACATCGCTCACGATGTCACCAAAGAGGTTGCCCGCCACCAGAACGTCGAAGGACTGCGGCCAGCGGACAAGCTGCATGCAGAGCGCATCGACGATGACGTCGTCGTGTCGCAAGGTGGGGAAGTCCGCCGCCACCTCGCGGCCCACCGCGAGAAACATGCCGTCGGCCTTCTTGAGGATGTTCGCTTTGTGCACCGTCGTTACGCGCTTACGGCCGTGCTGCGAGGCCCAGATGAACGCCTCACGGTGGATGCGCTCACACGCGGCGCGGGTCGTGACTTTGACGGTCTCGAAAACGCCGTCCGCGCTGCGGTGTTCGAATCCCGCGTAAATGTCCTCGCTGGCCTCGCGGAAGATGCGGATGTCCACGCCTTGTGCACGCGCGGGGAGCCCCGGCAGGTTCACGACATGCCGAACGATCGTGTGAATTCCCAGCGCCTTGCGGAAGGCCACGGAGGGCGGAAGCCGGCCCGCCTGCACGGTCGCCTCCCACTTCCCCTTGAGCACCCGCCCGGTGCGCTTCGCCGACTCGACCGCCGGTTCGAGCTCGTTGTGCTCGTCCCACTGCACGTCCGCGCCAAGCTTTTCGACCGCCGCGCGCACCACCCCGCACACCTGCGGCCCCACGCCGCTCCCCGGGATCAACGTCACGATCATGTGGACTCCCCGAGGGACCGAATCACCGCATCGGTGAATTCCTCGGTTCCGGCGCGCCCGCCAAGGTCGCCGGTGAGGTGTTCGCCCGCCGCCAAAACCCGCCACACGGCGCGCTCGATCCGCGTGGCGATCTTCCACTCACCGACGTGTTCGAGCAGCATGTTGGCCGAGAGCAGCAAGGCCAGCGGGTTGGCCTTGCCCTGCCCCGCGATGTCGGGCGCCGTGCCGTGAACGGCTTCGAATACGGCTGCGCGGCTCCCGATATTGGCACCCGGAACGACCCCCAGCCCTCCCGCCAGGCCCGCACAGAGGTCGCTGAGGATGTCGCCGTAGAGGTTCTGGAGCAGCAGGACGTCGAACTGACTTGGGTCGAGGGGCAACATCAACGACAGGCTGTCGACGCCCATGTCGAGCTGTTCGATAAACGGGTAGGCGGCTCCCACGGCTCGGAACGCGTTGAGGAAGGCGCCGTCGGCCAGCGGGTTCACGGCCGCCTTGTGGCAGCAGTGAATCTTGCGGCGGCCACGGTAGCGCATGTGTTCGTAGGCCCAGGAGGCGATGCGCTCCCCGGCGGCGCGGGTGCTCGTCTTCATCGACACCACCGTGCCCGGCGTCACCTCGTGCTCGATGCCCGCGTACAGGTCCTCGGTGTTCTCGCGGAAGAGCACGAGGTCAAGACCCGCCCATGCGCCCGGCACGTTGGGGAGGGAGCGAACGGGCCGGAGCCCCACGTAGAGATCGAGCTCCTGCCGCAGCGCCACGTTCGCGCTCCGAAAGCCGCCCCCCTTCGGCGTCATCAACGGACCCTTCAGGCCGAGCCGATTCCGACGGATGCTCTCCAGCGTGACCTCGGGCATCGGCACGCCGAACTGCTCCATCGCCAGCCCGCCCGCGGGCTGCGGCTCCCAGTCGATCGGCGCCCCCGCCGCGTGGAGAATCCTGCAGGTGGCGGCCGTCACCTCCGGCCCGATGCCATCCCCTTCGATGAGCGTGACGCGGTAGCGCATGGTGGGGCCGCTAACGCTCCCAACAGCCGGGGAGCAAGGCCGGAGCGAGGCGAGCGTCGCGGGGCCGGGGGCCGAGCCCAAGCTGGTCGGCGCGCACGGGCTCCACGCGCCCTGAGCCCACGCGCGCGTGCACGGCGAGAGCGAAGCCGTACCAGCTCGTCTCGGCACGGCCGGCGAGGTGCGTGACTCCCCGTGGGAGCGCCAGCATCGCGTTCGCCACGTAGTCGGCGTGCGTGGGCTGAACCAGCACATCGTGGGTGGCGCGAACGGTCTCGCCCCGCCCGAGTCGAGCCGCCACGGTGCTGGCGAACGTCCGCCCGCCCGGCCCGTACACCCAGCCCACCCGCACGACGTGCCCCCGCGCAGCCAGCACGGCTTCCTCCCCAGCCACCTTCTGCTCAGCGTACACCGACCCCGGCCGCGGGCGGGCCGTCGGGTCGTGGGGCCCCGGCCCGTCGAACACGAAATTGCTTGAGAAAAACCACGTCTCCACCTCGCGCGCCCACTCGCCGGGCGCTTGGGCGTTCACTCCGGCGCTCGCGGGACTGAGCGCCGCGCCGTCCACGTCGGTGAATCCCGCTGCAAATACGACGGCATCGGGCCGATAGCGTTTCAGCGCCGCCTCCCGCTGCGCGGCGTCCGTCACATCACAAGCCGCCCGGTCGAGCCCCACCCACCCGTGCGCCGCGCCCGCCCGAACGAGCGCCGAACCTACGAGCCCCCGCGCGCCCACGACGAGCACCCGCATGCCTACTCGCAGGGCCAAGCGATCACGGCGCTCCGCTGGTTGTCCTCGTCGCACTCCTCCGCGTCCGCGGTGCCATCTACCCGCGCGTAGACGCCGCCTTTCCAGTCGCTCCGCGCCAGTGCGTAGGGGCCGAGTACGACCTGCTCGCCACCGTCTAGGCTCGCCACGCGTTCACCGTCCGCGATGTACCCATTTCCGTCCACCACCTCCACCAGAAAGTCCCGCGCCGTCGCGAGCCCTCGGTTGTCCACCAAAACGTAGAAGGAGCCCATGCCCTCGCTGCACGTGTCGCTGCACACTTCCATCCCGGCCACCGTGAGGTCGGCGAGCCAATTCGCGGGCCCGTCGAGGGTGCCCCCCGCTCGAAAGTTGTTCCAGCTCAGCCAGTTCTTCTCGGGGGTGGTGGGGATGGACAGGTCGTCATTCACGTTGGTGATCGAGTACGCAAATTGGTTCCACACCGGCCGACTCGCCGCCCAACTCGAGTCGACGTCGCCGATCACGGTGATTCCGTTCCAGCCCTCGAAGGCGTAGTTGTTCGAGGCGAGCACGATCTCCGAGCTGCCGTCAGCGTCCACGTCCACGATCAGGGGGTATTCGTAGAGCGTGCCGCTGGCGTGGCCATCCACGGCCAACTCCACAGCACCCGTTGAGCCGTCGAACACCCAGAGGGTCACCTCGTCGGCGTACACCACCTCGGCCGCGCCATCGCTCTCGAAGTCAAACACCGAGCTGCCCGTCACGGAGCTGGAGTAGTCCTGAACGGGCATCGACCAGCGCACGCTCCCATCCCCTTCGAGCACGCTGTAGGCGTAGGCCCCGGCCACGCCAATCTCCGGGGCGCCGTCGGCATCGAAGTCGGCGACCGTCGGCGGCCCGCCCCCCCCGCCGCCGGGCACGGCTACCGACCAGAGCACGACCCCATCGCCGTTGGTGAGGGTCACGGTGCCGTTGCCCGTGGTCACCACCTCGGCCCGGCCATCGTCGTCGAAGTCGCCCACCGCCGGCATTCCGTCAAAGCCCGAGCTCGTCCACAACACGGTGCCATCGGTGTCGTAGACGGTGTTTCCCGCGACGACCTCCAACGCGGGGTCATTGTCAATGTCCGCGGCGAAGCTCAGGCTGTACCCCACGCCCGCGGCGCCCACCCAGCGCACGCTGCCGTCGGAGTTGAACACCTGCCGCCCGAGGATCACCTCCGCGAGCCCGTCGCCGTCGAGGTCGGCGATGGCGGGCGAGCCGACGTACGAAGGCTCGACCCCGGCCTGCCAGCGCACGTTGCCGGCCCCGTCGAAACACACCACGGCCGCCGCCGTTCCTGCCGTGCACACTTCAGGGAGCCCGTCCCCATCGAGGTCGCCGAGGGCCACGCCCGCAGAAGCGTACAGGCCCGGGGCGGCGCTCCAGAGCGTCGCGCCCGTCGCGCCGTTCACCGCGGTGAGCGTTCCGGCCGACGTATACGCCCCGCCCGCAAAGCTGGTGAACACCACTTCCGGCATGCCATCGCCGTTGATGTCCCCCACCGCGGGGGTGCTCATCAGGTCGTCGTACCCCGGATAAACCGGGTTCTGATTCCACTGCCACTCCACCACGGGGTTGAAGCTCCCGAGGACCGGACCGCGCACGCAGGCGTCGTTCTGCGCCACATGAGTAGGGGCGGGAGTGTCGTCAGCGTCACACGTGACGTCGTCGCCGACCGGCATGCGATTTTCGCTCAGCTCGTAGTCGTTGCATGCGAGCAACAGCAGCGTGGGCGGGAGACAGCGCATCAGCGAGACATAATGCGGGCGATTCACGGCGGCCCGGTTCCTCGGGAATCGTGGGCAGGGGTGAATCGCGGCGCGGCCGGACGCTCCTTCTCCACTCTGGCGACGTGCGCGAGGAAGCTGTCCACCTCGGCCAGCCCTCGATCCAGCGTGGCCTCCGCGGTGGGTAGCCCTGCGAGCAGCTCGAGCCTGCCCTGCATGGCCAGCAGAATCGCGGCGCGGTCGGGGCAGGCCCAATCCTGCGCGTGCAGCGGTTGGTTCGCCGCGAGGACGGCGAGCGCCTCCGTGAAATGTCCACCGCTCGCAAGATGACGCACCGCGGTGTTCCTCAGTTGTTTGATCGCGTAGTACCGGATGCCGCCCGGTTGGGCATCCAACTCTGCGGCGCGCTCCGCCACCAGCGCCGGGACCGCCGCGGGCAAGGCTGCTTGCAAGGCGGCGGCGGTCGACTCCAGCCATGGGCGGTGCGCGGCATCGGCGCTGCCCAGTTTTGCGAGCGTCCCGATGGCCTTGGGTCCCGCAAAACCAAGCGTGTCCACCAAGGAGTCCCCGGTCACGAGCGAGCCGAGTTCGTCGGCGCTGTAGGGGGGCAGCGGCGAGGCGACGAGGGCGTCCGCGGCGCGGACGTCGGGCGAAGCGCCGCCGGCCAGCGCGGCGGAAGCCGCGGCGATTCCCGCGGACTGGCGCGGCACCTCGGCGGCGGTCCAGTAGTCGAAGGGTTCGGTGGGGGTGAAGGGAGACACCGCGTCGGCCCAGGCCTCCACCAGCCGCACACGCAGCCGGTGGCGCGCCTCGAAGTCCTCGAACGCCGCGAGGTCGAGGGCAGGAGCCTCGATGGCCCGGGCGTCGGCCGCGAGCTGGTCAGCGTCGGCGCGCACGTCCTCCCCGCGACCGGCGCGCACCACGAGCTGCACCCAGCGGGCGCGGAGGGGTGCGACCGTGCCGCCGCCCACGGGCGGAACCGCGCCGCCCCCCAAAGCGTCGCAGAACCCTGCATCCCGGCGTGCCGCCGCGGCGAGGGCGGTGCGGATCGGCGGGCCAGAAGAACCGCTGAGCTGCAAGGCATCCATGCGCACGGCGCTGTCGGTGTAGGCGGCGGCGCAGCCTGCCCAATCCCCCGCGGCCACGGCCCGGCGAGCGCGGTCGCGGCCGAGCACCGCCACATGCCCCACCACTCGCATGCGCACATCATCCCAGGTGGCCTCGCCGTAGCCGTGGGGCTCGTTCAACAGGCCCGAAAGCTGGCCCCAGAGCGGGTCGTCGACCGGGATCACGAGGCTGCCCGGCGGGCCGCCAGGCCCGCCGGGAGGCCCCGGCGGGCGGGCGCCGGCAGGCGGCGGGCCGGCGGGGCCGACCTGCGAAGTGGACGGCGCGGGGGGCGCCGAGCCGCAGGCGAGGAGCAGGAACCACATTCTTGGAATGTAGCCGCCCGCCGGCGTTACGAGCGGGGGCATGCTGATCTGGCTGCTCGCCTGCTCGCCCGAAGCCCCGGCGCCCACGCCGACGGTGACACGACCGCCCGGCCCCCCGCCCCTCGCAGCGGCCAAGCCGCCCGAGCCGCCCGAGCCGGCCGACCCAAAAACGTTCAACGCCGGCGGCACCGGGGGCCCGAACATCCTGCTCATCACCCTCGACACGGTGTCGGCCGACCACCTCGCGGGGTGGGGCGGTCGTGTAGCCACGCCCGTGATCGACGGCCTCGGCGGGGTGCGCGTGAAGAGGGCGTTTTCCCATTTTCCCCAGACCGCGCAGTCCCACTGGGCGCTGTTCAGCGGCGTTTTACCCGAGGTGCACGGAAATATTCCGGGAAATGGACAGAGCGTGTACTCAGGTCCATCCCTCGCAGAAATCGCCAAAGCGCGGGGCTATTCCACGGCAGCGTTCATCTCGGGCGTCACCCTGCTCGACGGTTCGTGCGGCTTGAGTCGCGGCTTCGACGTGTACGACGACGAGTTGCGTACCGGCAGCACTGAGCGCCCCGCTGCAGACACCGTCGGCTTGGCCACAACTTGGCTGGCCAAACAGGAGGGGCCGTGGTTCTTGTGGGTGCACCTCTTCGACGCGCACCTGCCCTACACCCCCAAAGATCCGCGGCGCTACGATCCCGACTACACCGGCTCACTCGACGGTAGCGAGGCCAGCCTCGAGCCGTACCGCGAGGGCAAGGGAACGCCGGCACCCCGCGACCTCGAACACGTCGTTGCGTTGTACGACGCAGAAATCGCCGAGATGGACGCCGCGTTGGCGCCGCTGGTTGCGAAGGTGGCCGGCACCGACATCGCGGTGGTCACGGCTGACCACGGCGAGAGCTTCGCCCACAACTACCTGTTCAACCACCGCTCTGTCCTCTGGGACGACGTGCTGCATGTGCCCCTTTGGGTGCGGGCGCCCGGCGTGCCTTCCGGCGACGTGGACGGCATCGTGAACTTGATTGACGTGGCGCCCACCGTGGTGGAACTGGCGGGGTGGGGGTCTACCGCGCCCTTCCAAGGGGCGTCGCGGGTGGGAGTGTTGCGGGGAGAGGGCGGCGGCGCCCCTGTGAGTTGGGGGCGAACCGACCCGTGGATTCCGGCGATGCCGGGCACCCCGGGCCCACGCTTTTCCCAAACGACAGCCGACACCAAAGTCATTCGGGAGGCAGACGGGACGGCCTGCACCTACGCGCTTGCCACCGACCCGCAGGAGCTGCACGGCGACTGCGCTCGGCCGGCAGACGCCGAGTGGAAGGCCCACCAAGAGGCGGTCGAGGCTCTGGCACCGATGCAGCGGGCCGGGCGCGGGCCGGGCCAAGGGAACCCGATGGTGCCCGGCGAGATGCTGGAGCGGCTCGGGTACATCGACCCGTCGGGGCACCCACTGGGGCCTCCGGGTGCGCCACCCCCCGCAAGGTAGCGCAGGGCGCGACTCAGGATTACACCTGCGCTATGGCCATCATCCTCTCGCTTCTGGGTTGCTTTTGCTGCTGCATCTTCTGCGTCTTCGTGATCGGGCTGGTCTGGGGCCTCCTGCGCCTCCGTAAAAAGGGCAAGACCGACGCAGGGTTGAAGGACATGTTCAACGAAGGGTACGAGGCCAGCCGCGCTTTCGTGCGCGGCGGCAAATCCCGTGAGCAGCTGCTCGCGGAAGAAGACGAAGAAGAGAACCGGCGTCGTTGAGGCGAGTGGGTCGGAACGCCCCCTGCCCCTGCGGCACGGGGCGGCGTTTCAAGTCCTGTTGCGCGCGGCTGCTCGCGGGCGAGCCTGCCGAAACGCCCGAAGCCCTGATGCGGTCGCGCTACACCGCGTATGCCACGGGCGACGTGAAGTACGTGTTGGCCACGACCCACCCCGACGGGCCGCACTACCGCGCGGACGCGAGCGCGTGGGCCGATGAGCTTCACAACTACTGCCGCCTCGTAAACTTCGTGGGGCTCACGGTGCACGAAGCCGAGACGTGCGACGACGGTGGGCGCGTGCGGTTCAGCGCGCGGTTCGAGCACGGCGCGCAGGCCGGCGCCATCGAGGAGCACAGCCGCTTCCGACGGGTCGATGGCCGCTGGTTGTACGTGGACGGGGAGGGATAGACGCAGGCCCAGGCCGCCGCCGTCGCCAACGCGGGCCTCTCGGCTGTGCTACGCATCCGCACATGATCTCGCTCCTGTTCCTTGCGGGCTGTCTGCCCCCGATCCTCGTCGACACGGCCCTCCCTCCCAGCGACTCCGCAGACACCGCCGGGGACTCGGCCACCGACACGGGGGCCGACACCGACACGGGGGCCGACACCGACACGGGGGCCGACACCGACACGGGGGCCGACACCGACACGGGGGCCGACACCGACACCG
>CANKOI010000017.1 GCA_947484175.1 Deltaproteobacteria bacterium | reverse complement strand
GCCGACGCAGCCTGCTCCCGCTCCATGTGCGCCACGATGGCCGCGAGAATGGCCCGCTCGGTGGGCACATCAAGCTCGCCGTTGAGAACGAGTGCCCGCAGCAGGCGCAGCCGCTCGCGAGGCTCCACGCCGTGCCAGGGGTCGCCCCCGTCGGCGGGAGCCTCCGGCAGCTTCGCTGCTTCGCCACCGAACCCCACCCGCTCAAGGAGCACACCCGCCAGCGCGAGAAGCTCAGGCTCCGCGGCCAGCGCCGCGCCCGGAATGGGCTCTGCCGCCGGCAACGCGAGAGCCAGCTCGCGACCATGCGTGCGCACTTCCGGGCTGAGAAGATGCCCCAACGGACCCGTCCAGTTGTGGTCCCGCGCCGAATCGTCGCCCGACGTTGGCGCGGCAGCGGGCGCTCCCGCCCGCGCCTCGGACCACCCTTCCAAGAGCTTCGGCACCGCCAGCATCTGCCAAGCGGCAAGGCCGAAAACAGCCAACAACGCCCGCTGCAGCGCGCTCACTGCACCACCTGCAACCGCGTGATCTCCATCGTCGCTGCCGCCGCTCCCGCCGCAAACGACAGCTCCACGGGTCCGGTCCCCACGACCGGCAGGCGCACCCACGACCACGCTCCGGTAGGAGCCTCAATCGCCAGGTCGTGGGTACCGTCGGCGGCGGTCACTCGCACCACCGGCAGCGGGCCCGAGCCTGAACGCGCCCAGAACGACACCTGCGAGGCTTGGCCCTTGTAGAAGCCGAACGTTGAATCCGCCGCCACCACCAGCGGGAGCCCGTAGCGGGCAGAGTCGAGGGGGAGGGCCACGTCCACAACATCGGACGCGGTATCGATCCACCGCTCCGGGAGAGCGGCGCCGGGCTCCGGCAGCCCGAAGACACGAATCCCGTCGGCGTCGAGCAGCGGGGCGCCGAGGGCTCTCTCGAGCAGGCGCGCCGCGGGCTCCCCCACGAAGTCGGCCGTGATGTCGCGTGAGGCGAGGCGGGCGTCGGCAGTATCCACGCGTGTGTGCTGCACGATGTATCGGAACCCGTCCTCTCGAGCGGCGGCGAGGTCGACGCCGCTGAACGCCAGCGATCCGGTCTTCCGCCCGAGGTCGACCAGCATGAGCAAGAAGCTGTTGGCCTCGACGTACTCCACGAAGGCGAACAAGTCGGTGCGCCGAATGAGCTGGTTGCAGTTCAGGAGCGGCTGCCCGTGGCTCACCTGCGCATACTGGAAACGCGAGTTCGCGACTGTGAGCGGCTGGTACTGCAACGGGAGCTCCACAACGCCGCCCCTCGGAAGCGCGGCCAACGCCGAATACACGGGAGGGATCGCCGCCGCCGCGAGCGGCCGCCACATCGGGGCGTCACCGCTCCACGCCGGTTGGCTCACGGCCACCAACACCAGCACCGCTACGAGAGAGCGCCCCGGAAACCGCCTTCTCGAGGCCTCCAACGCCGCCAGCCCCACCGCAGCGAGCGCCGAGAGCGCCACCAGCGACACCACCGCAATCCGGTACGGACGGTACGCCTTCGAGAAGAACGGCACGTACTGGTAGAACCAGTAGTAGGGCAGCGGCCAGTCCCCGGCTGCCGCGCCCACCGGCGGCGTGTCGTCCACCCTCAAAAACGGCCCCAGCGTGAGGACGGTGGCGCCCACTAGAATGGCACCCCAGCCGAGCCCCCTCCGCCCGGCCGCCGCCAACCCCACCAGCCCCACCCCGAACGCAAACGCTCCGGGCGTCGACTCCAGCGGGTTGAGCGAGAATCGCGCCGCCACCAGCGAGGTCAGCTGCGTGGAGTTGTCCACCACTTGGAGGGCGTCCTGCTCGGCGAGGAAGCTCTCGTTGAGGGCGGAGAGCGGCAGGAGTCCGTCGGAGAAGGCGACCTTGTCAGACCACGGCTGAGCGGCCTGAAAGAGGGCGATGTCCAGAGGCGGGCGGGTGGGCGTTTCGCGGCGGACCAGCGGAACCAAGGGGGCGTCGATGGCCGCGGCGAGGGCCATCGCAGCGAGGAGCCATCCGGCAGCGAGGTGCCTGCGCTCCACGAGCTGCCACAGCACGATCCCGAGCCCCAACATGCCGGCGAACAGCGTGTAGTACCAGTTGAAGGGCCCGACAATCGCCAGCGAGCCCGCCGAGAGGAGCGCCGTCTTCCAGCCAGGGCGCCGGATCACCCACACCGCAGTGGCCGCGAACCACGGGATGAGCCCCGCCGCCACCAGCTCGATGCAGCCCGCCGCCCCCTCGCCGTAGAGGTAGGGCGAGGTGGCGAAGACCGCGCCCGCCAGCCACCCGCCGCGTTGGCGCCCGTGGAGGGTGTACCCGAGCACGTGCGCGCCGAACCCCGAACCGGCCAGCCCCACCACGAGCAGCGTGTTGTACGCCACCACCAGCGGCACACCCAGGAGCATGAGCCCCACGCCCACGACCTGAAGCGCGGCGTGACCGAACGACCACAAGTTGTACCCCACCGGGAACAAGATGCTGTCGGTCGTGGCGCTCAGCGTGCCCGCAGCGAGGTGGGCGTGCAGGTGGTCCATGAGCCAGAGCGTCGTCCAGGCGTCGAAACGGTCGCCCCAAATGTGCGTGGCGAAATGGGCGGGCAACGGCCAGAGGAACGCGGCAGCGCCGATCAGATAGCCCACGCCAACGCACAGCCAGCCAAGCAGCGCGGCGCGAGGCGGTCGTTCGTCCAGCAAGCCCACCGGCCGATTCTTGCACATCGCACCCCAGACCGGTAGGCTCGGGGCCATGTGGTTCGCCCTCGTCGCCGCAGTGGCTGCCGAACCGCTCCCCGCAACCGTGTCGGGCGTGGCGAAGGGCAGCGCGGTGAGCCTGTTGCTGAAGGGGGGGGACGGGGACACGAGCGTAGGGTGCAACGATGCGGGCCTCGCGCCCGACCGGCTCGCCGACGGCGTGTACACCTGCTTTCCGTTGCCCCGGCTCGCGCCGCCCACCGAGCTGTTCCTGCTCCACGAGGCGGGAGTCGCGGCTGCCGGCGACGCGGTGGACGGGGCCGGCGAGCACCTGCACCTCGCGCTGGACGGCGGAACACTTCGGGTGGAAGCGTCGCGGCCCGAGGGGGCGAGCGGCGCGGGCGGCGGCGCCGGAACGCTGCTGCTGATTCACCTCGTGGGCGTTCCTGCGGGCCCCCTACCGATGCTCACCGTCACGGAGCGTTCCGGTGCGTACCAGCTCCGCTGTCGCGACGACGGAGGCTTTCCCGACCTCCTCCGCAACGACGGCGAGCCAGGCTGCGCGGGGCATGTGCTCGGCGCGGAGGGTGTGCTGTCGATGAACAGCGCCACCGGCCCGCGCTCCCTCGGCACCGTCCAGCTCGACGGCAAGCTCGCTTGGCTGCGTGTCGACGCCGCGAACGGAACCATCACCCCCGAAGCAGAGGCGCTTCCGCTCGCCGGGCGCGACCTCCCCCCCTCGCCTCCCCCGGCGCCCACCCCGGGTGAGCCCACGCCCATCCCCGGCCAGCCCACGCCCACCCCCGGCGGGCCCACGCCCACGCCGGGCGGGCCTGCGCCGCCGCCCACCTCGACCGAGTCGCCGGCGGGCGCCCTTCAGGAACCTCCGAAGGTACCTTGGAGCTCCGCGCTCCTCTGGCTCGGCCTGGCCGGCGGCGCAGCCGCCGCAGGCCTCGCGTGGCAGCGCCACGCTCGCCGCAACCCCCTCCCCGGCGGCCTCCTGCCGCTCTCGCCGCCGCAGGCGCCGGGCGGCGCGCACACGCTCACTGGGCGGGGTCTCGTGGTGGAAGGCGACGAGATGGAGGCCGTGGCCGCGATGCTCTTGGCGCGCGCGGCGGCCTCGCGGCGGGTGATCCTCGTGTCCGAGGCGAACGTGGCCGCACCGAGCGACAGCGCCGGCATCTGGCGGTCCTCCAGCGTAGACTGCTTGGAAGTCGCCGCGATGGCGGGGAAGCTGGGGAGCACGCCCGGCGCCCCTGTCGCCGTCGTGGTCGTGGGAGCGCAGGTGCTGCGCGACCCCGGCGGGGTCGTCCCCCAACCGCTCCCGCACCTGCTCGCCGCACTACCGCCCGGCGTGTGGCTGGGGATTGCCCTGCGGCCCGGCGAATCCGCCGACTGCGACCTCCCCCGAGAATCCGACTCGACCCTCGCGCCTACTGGACCGTGAGCGCCATGGGTGGCGCCACGAACACCCTCGAAGCACTGCATTTCGCCGCCACGACGCAGGCGGTGACGGGCGGGTTGTACGCCAGCGTCCCGAAGACCTCCACAGACACGGCGCCGTGAACGTCTGCCGGGAGTGTGAACCGAATACCGTCCTTCGCTGCCGCCGCCGGAACGGAGAGTTTGGGACTCCCCTCCACCGTGAGGTCGACCGAAACGACCACGGTGGGATCGACGTTGTCGCCGGCCGGCACGAGCGTGAGCACCACCTCGCTGCCCGCGGCAACCGGGGCGGTCGGTCCCTCGAAACGGGGCTCGGAGAAGAGTTGATGCACCGTGGCTGCGAGCGTGGTGATGCCGTCGCTCACCGTCACCACGTTGTCGGGGTTGGCCGCGACCTTGCCCACCACATCGGCGAGACCCTCAAACTCGTAAACGAAGCAGTCGCGATCATACCGGAGGTTGCCATCGTCGTACTTGCCATGGAGCCGGGTGAGCGGCACCCCGTCCACACTGGCACGCAGGTCCGGAAGCGCCCGGCACACCCCTTCCAGCTCGGGATGGACGAACACCTGGATACGGCGCCCCCGCGGCGCGAGGTTTCCGGCGTTGATCTCCAGCTGCGGCTGATGCACGTCGGCGAAGGTGTTGAAGGGCACGACCTCGGGGCCGTCTGCGCATGCGAGAAGGAAAGCAATCATTCTGAGGCTCCAGGGCGATCGACGATCACGGTCGCCATCACCTTTCCTTCGACAACGGTCTTGCCCTCCACGCTCACATTCGCGTCGAAAAACCAGATGCCCCGCTTCTCGCCGGTCTTGTCGACCACGATTCGCAGCTGATCTCCGGGCCGGATCGGGGCTCGGAACCGGATGCCGTCTAAGCCCAGCAGGTAGAGCGGGCGCTCGCGGAACGAAGGATGGGCGCTCATCGCCATGATCCCGCACGCCTGCGCGACCGCCTCCACCACCAGTACGCCGGGCATCACCGGCTGCCCGGGAAAGTGGCCCGCGAAGTGCGGCTCGTTGATCGTCACGTTCTTAATCGCGACGACCCGCTTGCCGGGCTCCAGCTCCACCACCCGATCGATCATCAGGAAGGGGTACCGGTGCGGCAACATCGCCATGATTTCCAGGATGTCCATGTGCGCTCCCTACCCGGTTCCGTCGTCGGCGAGGCGCCGTTCAAGCGCGGCGACCCGCTTCAACAGCGCGGGCAGCTCCTTGGTGGCGTTGGCCACGCGCAACCAGTCGCGGTGCTCGAGCGCGGGAACACCCGTACGCCGTGCGCCGGCCGGCACGTCGCCGGTGACCATCGACATGGCACCGATCGTGGCCCCCTCCCCAATGTCGAGGTGGCCAAGCAGCAGCGTGCGGGCGGCCATCGTCACGCCCTTGCCGGTGCGGGTGCTGCCCGCGACAGCGCTGTATGCCACCAGCACGTTGTGCTCCCCGATCTCGGCGCCGTGGCCCACCTGGACGAGGTTGTCGAGCTTGCTGCCGTTGCCCACGAGGGTGGCGCCGAGAGCCGCGCGGTCCACACAGCTGTTGGCCCCCACCTCCACGTCATCGCCGACGACAGCGCGCCCCGTCTGTGGGATCTTCACCAATCCTTCGGGCGTGGGCACAAAACCGAAGCCCTCGCCGCCGATCACCGCTCCGGGGTTGAGTACGCTCCGGTCGCCTACGCGGCACCCCTCCATCACGACGGAACCGGCCATGAGGAGGCAGTCGCGCCCGACCGTGGCGCCTGCCCCCACGTAGCAGTGCGGCTGCACCACCGTTCCCTCCCCCACCGTGGCGCCGGGCCCGATGAACGCGAACGCCATCACTCTGGCTCCCACAGCGGTTCCCTCCACCACAGCCAGCGGATGGACGCCGGGGGGGGCCTGGTCGACGGGGTGGAAGAGCGAGAGGGCCCGCGCGAAGGCAAGGTAAGCATCCGGACAGCGCACCACGGTGCGCCCCCACACCGCTTCGTTCACCCCTACGAGGACAGCACCCGCGCGGCTCGCTCGGAAAAGCGTGGCGTACCGACGGTTGCTGAGGAAAGAAATCTCACCGGGACCGGCTTCCTCGAGGCCCGCTACTCCCGAGATCTCCACCGAGGGGTCGCCATCCACGGTGCCGCCTACCGCGGCGGCAAGTTCATCGAGGCGCACCTTACTTCTTCGGCGAGGTAGCCGGATTCGCGGCGTTGTAACGCTTGATCATCTCGTTCGTGATGTCCACCGAATCGGACCAGTACACCACCCCGCCCTCGGTGGCTTCGAGCACGACGGTGTACCCGCGCTCCTGCCCAATCGCGACCGAGATCTTCTTCATCTTCTCGATGAAGTCCTGCATCGCCGCGTAGTAGGCCTGCTGCATCTCGCCTTCGGCGCGGGAGTAGGTCTGCTGGAACTCCATCGAGGCCTTCATCAGCTCCTCCTCCTTGGCCTTGCGCGCCGAGTCACTGAGGATGGAGGATTGTTTCTCGTACTCGGCCTTCTTGGCTTCGAGCGTCTTCTGCATCTTCTCGATGGCGGCCTTGCGCTCGCCGTACATCCCCTCCAGCTTCGCGCGGACCCCAGCAGCCTCGTTCACTTCGTTGAGGGCGCGCTGAAAGTCGACGACCGCCACCTTCACTTCGGCGAGGGCGCTCCCGGCGAAGAGGAAGCAGATGGCAAGGAGTGCGAAGAAACGCGTGAACATGGAGGCTCCAAACGCGCTCAGAAGGCGCTGCCGATGGTGAAGTCGAAGACGGCCGTACGTTCGTCGGGCAACGGCTCGAGCGGGAATCCCCACTCGAAGCGCAACGGGCCGATGGGGCTGAACCAGCGGATGCCGAAGCCCACGCTGGTGCGGAGGTCGCCGAGGTCTACGTTGCCGTTGCCTTCGACATCGCCGAAAGTGTTGCCCGCATCGAGGAACGCCACCAGCGAGATGCCCGCCGCCTTGACGATGGGCGACTCGATCTCGAACTGGTTGATGAGGGTCTGGGTACCGCCGATGACCAAACGATCGTCGGCGGCCTGCGGGTCTTCCGTGCCAACGAAGGACGTGCGCGTCTGGCTGTAGTCGCGGAACCCGGAGGCCCGGATGGAGGGGCCAAGCGCGTAGGGCTCAAAGCCGCGGATGCTGAGAATACCGCCCGCCCGGTAGCGGTGGATGTAGGGGACGACGCTGCCGTCGGTGCTCTGGATGTAGCCGGCCGACAGGTTGTACTTGAACACCAGCCAATCGTCTTTCACCAACGGCTGGTAGAAGCGGAAGTTCGCCTTCGTCTCCCAGTAGTTGAAGTCGCCGCCGAAGATCGACAGGACCTCCTTCTCGTTGAGGCGCAGGCCCCCCGCGAGGTCGCTGGAGATCGAGAACTTCATGCCGCGCGTGGCATTGATGCGGTTGTTCCGCTTGTCGATCTCGAAGGTGAGGCCGCCGGAGGAGGTGACGCCGTTGCGGTAGAGCTGGCCGCCGAACAGGCGCTCCTTGTACTCGTCGAGCGAGAGGAGACCGTTGTCTTCGATGGTGTAGTCAAGCGCGAGCCGAATGTCGTCGCGCGCATCGAGGTAGCGGCCCACCTGAAACACGCCGCCCCGCTGGTACTCGTCTTCGATGTAGCTGCGCTGGTTGTAGAAGCCGCTCACGCGCATCGTCCAGCGCGAATCGAGAAAGTAGGGGTCGTAGAAGTCGACGCTCGCAGTCTGCGTGGGGCGGCTGATGTTGCCCGCCAGTGAAACCACCCAGCCGAGGCCGAAGAAGTTGGACTTCTGGATGTTCGCGGTGAGCAGGAAGCTGTCGACCGAGCTGAACCCGGCACCCACCGTGAAACTTCCAGTGGGGCGCTCCGACACGTCCACGTTCATGTCGAGGGTGCGCTCCTCCGTGGAGCGCGGCGTGCTGATCTCCACGGTTTCGAAGAACCCAAGCCTCTCCAACCGCTCACGCGCCTCGCGGATGCGGCTGCCCTGGTAGTCCTCGCCTTCGTTGATCGGAATCTCCCGACGCACCACCTTGTCGAACGTGGGATCGTTGCCGGTGATGTTGATCCGGCCGATCTTCATCTTCTCGCCCTTCTGGATGTCGAAGGTGAGGTCGACCACACCCGATGCGGGATCGGGCGAAGGCAGCGGGACGACGTTGGCGAACGCGTAGCCCTGATCGCCGTAGAGGTCGGAGACGCGCTGCGTGACCCCCTGCATCGTGGTGATCTTGAACCAGTCGCCGGTGCGCAGCGGCTGACCGGAGCCCGCAAAGTCGAACAGGCGGCGCTCCACCTTAGGCGACCAACTCTCGTCGATCACCACGCCCGCCGCGGTGTCGCGGCGAAGGGCCTCCTGCACGTCGCGCAGGTTCTTGCCTTCGGCCAGCGCCCTCACCGCGCCGGCCGTGAGCCCCTCAGCGGCGACGAAATCACCCGTGAGGTTGAGCTTGCCGATCTTGTAGCGCGGCCCTTCAGTGACGTGAATCGTGATGAAGATGTGCCGCTTGTCGGGCGAGAGGAAGACCTTCGGCTGGTCGACCTGGGCCTCCACGTAGCCCTCCTCCAGCAGCACGGAGCGCACGACATACACGTCGTTATCGAGGTTCTCCTCGATGAAGTTCCCCGAGCTCGTGAGCCATGGAACGATGCCCCCCTCCTTGGTTTGGAGGAAGCGCTTGATCTTGGCATCGGGCACGCCCTCGTTGCCCGTGATGTCGATGCTCTGAACGATCACCTTGCGATTTTCGGTGACGACGAATTCGAGGTCGACGAGGTCGTCGCCGGCCGGGATGAGCGCGGGCTCGACCGTGGCTAGGTAGAAGCCCTTTTCGAGGTACTTGTCGCGGATCGTGCGGGCGTTCTGGGCGATGCGGCGGTCGGAGGGTACCGAGAGGGTGCTGATGTCCACCGCTTCGCGCAGATCATCGTCCTTGATCTTCTTGTTGCCCCGGAAACGAACTTCGCGCACCGCCGGCTTCTCGAGCACGATGAAGCTCACGAGCGTGCCGGTGGCCTCCGGCACCACGCGCACGATGACGTCGTCTACGTAGCCCGTGGCCCAGATGGCCTTGATGTCGCGCTGAAGCTTCCAGGGCGCGAGGGTGTCGCCCGTGCGCAGGCCGACGGCGTCGAGCACGGCGGCTTCTTCCACACGACGGAGCCCGAGCACCTGCACCCGCCCCACGATGCCGTTCGCGTAGATGGGGGCGCCGGGGTCGTCGATCACCACAGGGGCCACGGGAGTAGCGGCAGGCGCGGGCTCGGCCTCCTGAGCGTGGGCGGTGCCAGCCAAAGCGGCGAACAGGAAGCAGAGCGCGCGTTTCACGCTGCCTCCGCGAAGGCGCCGTCGACCACCCGCACCACACGAGGAAAGCGGCGGGCCAGCTCCATGGAGTGGGTAACCACGACCAAGGTGGCGCCATGCTCCTGGTTGAGCTCCAACAGCAGCCCCATCACTTCGTCGGCCGTGCGCGGATCGAGGTTGCCCGTCGGTTCGTCGGCCAGTACGAGGCCCGGGCCGAGCAGCAACGCACGCGCGATGGCCACCCGTTGCTGCTCCCCTCCGCTCAGCTCACCCGGCTTGTGTTGAAGGCGGTGTCCCAACCCCACGCGCTGCAGCGCTGCCACCGCCAACGCTCTCGCCTCGGCTTTCGGCATGCGTGCCACGAGGCCCGGGATGGCGACGTTGTCGACCGCGCCGTGGTCGGGCAGCAGGTGATGGAACTGAAAGATGAACCCGACGGAGCGGTTGCGGAAAACGTCGAGCTCCGCGGCGGGCCGCGCGTACAGCGACTGTCCGTCGATATGCACGGTGCCAGACGTAGGGCGCTCAAGCCCCCCGAGCAGGTGCAGGAAAGTGCTCTTTCCGGAGCCGCTCTGCCCTACCACCGCAACACTGCCTCCCGCCGCCAACTCGATGTCGGCTCCCCGCAGCACCTCGATGCGCTCAGCACCCTTCACGTAGGTGCGGGAAACTCCGCGAACAGCGACGGACAGACCCATCACTCGTACCGCAACCCTTCCACCGGATCCATGCCCGCCGCGCGCCGCGCCGGGTAGATCGTGGCCAGAAAACAGATGATCAGCGCGCCAACGGCCACGGCCGCCACCGTTTCCGGGACGACGACCACCGGCAGGGAGTCGAGGTAGTACACGTTGGTGTCGAGGGGATACTTGTAGCGGGAGAGGAAGGCGCAGCCCGCTAACCCAAGAAGCACGCCGAGGCCGGTGCCCACGACCCCCACGGCCACGCCCTCCATGACGAAGATCGTCCGGATCATGCGCGTGGAGGCGCCCATGGCCCGCAGGATCGAGATCTCGCGCCCCCGGGTGACGACCATCACGATGAGGTTGGTGACGATGCCGAGGGCCGCCACGCTGACGATCTGCGCGAGGATCAAGCCCATGACCCACTTCTCGGTGGCCAGCGCGCGAAAGAGCGCCTCGTTCATCGAGAGCCAGTCCTTCGCGTAGAACAGCGGCCCGGCCTGCTGCTCCACCTTACGCGCCATCGAAGGGGCCTCCCAAATGAGGTCTTCCTCCAGGCGAGTTTCGAGGCCGGTGCTGGCGTCGCCCAGTCCCATGAAGTCCTGCGCGTCGACCAGCGAGATGTAGGCCCACTTGGTGTCGTACTCGTACATGCCGGTGTGGACCGTCGCGGTGACCCGGTAGGCCCGCGTGGTGGGCATCGGCATGCCCATCGGCCCGGTGCCGGCGCCGATCGGGTTGATCACGTGGAGCTTGGCTCCCGGGTACACGCTGAGCGACTCGGCGAGGCCCGACCCCACGATGATGCCCGGCAGCAATTCGGTGTCGCCGATGTCCTGGGTGATCGCGACGGGCGGCGTGTGGAGGTCCCGGATCAGCACCAGCGCCTGCTCCCGCGAAACGCCCTCCCCCAGAGGCCCCGCCTTCAGGTCGTCGGCCATGTCGTTCACCGCTACGGAGCGCACGGGATCGATGCCCTTGAGGATGGCGCCGGCAACCCCGTAGGTGCTCTTGAGCATCACCTCGGTGTAGGTGAACGGAGCCACGGCCACCACACCCGGCGTTTGAGACACCTTCTCAGCCACCTTGACGGGCTCCTCCAACGGGCCGCCATAGGCGAGCAGGAGCACGTGGGCCTGATTGCCGAGGATCTGGCGGCGGAGGTCGATCTCGAAGCCCTCCATCACCGACATCACCATGATCAACACGGCCACGCCCACGGTCACGCCCACCACGCTCAGCGTCGCGATGAGCGAGATGCCAGCGTCCTGCCTGCGGGATCGCAGGTGGCTCAGCGCGATGAGGTACTCGAAGTCCATCTGGGCCGCGGGACTAACTCACCACAAGGCAGGGAGAGGGCGCGCTACTCCTTGCGGCGCAGCGTGGGGAACAGGATCACGTCCCGAATGCTCGGACTGTCGGTCAGGAGCATGACGAGGCGGTCGATCCCGAGGCCCTCGCCAGCGGTCGGGGGCATGCCGTACGAGAGGGCGTCGATGTAGTCGGCGTCGAAGTGCATGGCTTCGTGGTTTCCGGCGTCCTTGGTCTTCACCTGCGCGAGGAAACGTTCGGACTGATCAACCGGGTCGGCCAGCTCGTTGAAGGCGTTGGCGATCTCGCGGCCCGCGATGAACAGCTCGAAGCGGTCGGCGATCTCGGGCTCGGCGTCGTTGCGACGGGCCAGCGGTGAGAGCTCCACCGGGAAGCGGGTCACGAACGTGGGGTGGACGAGCGTGCGCTCCACCCGTTCATCGAACACCCGCTCCCAGCACGCTCCCAGCGTGGCCGGCGCACCCTCGCCGATGGCCGCCCGAAGCGTGGGGAGGTCGTGGACAGACTCCCGCGGGAGGCCGAGCGCCGCGGCAACCAGCTCGTCGTAGCCGGCCTGCCGAAAGGGGCGTGCGAACGAGATCTCGACGCCCTGATAGGTCAGCACCTCGGCGCCAGAAACCTCGTGCACCAGCTGGTGGATCAGCTCCTCGGTGAGCTCGGCGAGCTCCTGCCAGGTGGCGTAGGCCTGATAGAACTCCAGCATCGTGAATTCGGGGTTGTGCGTGGAGTCGATGCCCTCGTTGCGGAAGTTCCGGTTGATCTCGAAGACCCGCTCCATGCCCCCGACGATGAGCCGCTTCAAGTAGAGCTCGGGCGCCACCCGCAGGAACAGCTCCATGTCGAGCGCGTTGTGGTGCGTCTGAAAGGGACGCGCCGTGGCCCCGCCGGGGATGGCGTGCATCATCGGGGTTTCGACTTCCAGAAAGCCGCGTGCTTCGAGGAACGTACGGATGTGGCGAACGATCTGGCTGCGCTTCCGGAATGTGGCCCGCGCCTCCTCGTTCACGAAGAGGTCGAGGTACCGCTGGCGCCGGCGCAGCTCCGGGTCCTCCACGCCGTGCCACTTGTCCGGCAGCGAGCGGATGCACTTCGCCAACAGACGGAGCGAGGTCACATGCAAGGTGAGTTCGCCAGTGCGCGTGCGCATGAGGCCGCCGGCGGCCTCGATCTGGTCGCCCAGATCGAGCCTTTTCCAGGCGGTGAAGACGTCTTCGCCCACCACATCTCGCTTCACGTAAATTTGCAGTCGGCCTGTGCCATCGAGCACGCGGCCGAAGCCCGCCTTGCCCATCTCGTTCTTGAACATCAGGCGCCCGGCGAACAGGAACTCGGCGCCCAGCTCCGCGAGGGCCTCCGGCGTTTCGCGCCCCGCCGCCAGTCCTTCGGCCTCGTCGGCATGAAGGGTGGGCGTGCGCCCCATCGGGTAGGGATTCACCCCGTCAGCACGCAGGGTGTCGAGCTTCGCCAGCCGATCCGGATCAAAGGTGTACATCGCCCGGCGGCTAACGCGGGCGGGGCCCCGGGGGCACCAGCGGTTGACCGGCCGGCCCGGCGAGGACCCCGGCGCGCAGCAAGTCGAAGATCGCATCGGCGAGGGCGGCAGCGTCGAGGGGTTCGCCGGCGAGGCGGGCCTGCATCACGGGTTCGCGGAGGCAGCCGAGAAGGCAGCGCGCGGTCTGCCGGGTCTCTCCGGGGCGCACCACCCCGAGGCGTTGCCCCTCTCGTAGCGCCACCTCCACCCTCTCGAGGGCGTGCTTGTAGAAGGCTGCGAGCGCCTCCTCCCCCTCGCGGTCCACGGAGCCCGCGTCGGTGAACAGGATGCGCACGGCATCGCCGGCCTCCGCGAGCGCCTGGGTAATCGCGCGCAGATTCGCATGAACCTGAGGGCTGATCGGAGCGTTCACCGCGATCGGCACCACCGACGTCAGCACCTCCATCATCAGTTGCCCGAGAACCGCGGCGAAAACCTCCCGCTTCCCCTCGAAGTGGTTGTAGAAGGTGCCGCGAGCCACGTCGGCGCGCTCCAAGATGTCGCTCACGCTCGCGGTGTGGTAGCCGCGCTCGGCGAACACCTCGCGGGCGGCTGCAAGGAGCTGTTCCCGCCGCTCGGGCGCCGCCATCGGCACCGCGCGCGCTCTCAAACGCCCTCGCCCGCGAGGTCGGCCGCGTAGAAGGCCGCCAGCTCCGCGCCACGGAGCCCGCGGCCCAACCCCACCATGAGCTTCACGGTGGCGCACTCCATCGTCATCGCGCCGGCGCTGAGCGCCCCCGCTTCGACCGCCCTGCGCCCCCCCTCGTAAGCAGGCGCGTCGAGCCTTCCGCGCAGGCTCTGGCTGGTAAGCACCACGGCCACCCCCGCCTCGGTGGCGCGAGCAATGGCGGCCGGCCACCCGGCCTGCGGAAGGTTGCCCGACCCGAACGCCCGCACCACGACACCCCGCACGCCTCGGTCCACCAGCGCGTCGAGCGCCTCCCCGTCCGAGCCGGGGAGCGGCGTGACCACCGCCACGTTGCGGTCGAAACGTGTGTCCACGTGGAAGGGGCCGCGCACGGCGCGGGGCGGCTCGATCGCGCGAACCTCCACGCCCAGCTCGAACAGGGGATTGCAGTCCGGCGACTCGAAGGCTTCGTAGCTCTGGATCGACGTCTTCGTGACCCGGTTGCCCCGGAACAACCACCGCCCGAAGTACACACACACCTCGGGAATCCCCATCCCGGCGCAGAGAGCGCTGTTCACGACGTTCGGGCGCGCATCGCTCCGCACCCACGCGATGGGCCGCTGGGCGCCCGTGAGCACGACGGGGCGATCGAGCCCCTCGAGGGCGAAGGACAGCGCCGAGGCCGTCCACGCCATCGTGTCGGTGCCGTGGAGGATCACGAACCCGTCGACCGACTCGCGCCGGAGCGCCACCAGCTCGGCGAGGGCGGTCCAGTGGCTGGGGCCCATGTCGGAGCTGTCGAGGTTCCACAGGGCTTCGGCTTGCAGGTCGACGGCGGAATCGAGCCCCTGCACGTACTTGAGCACGTTCTCGCTCACCTCGCTGGGGGCGAGGGCCCCAGGGTCCTTCTGGAGCATCCCCAAGGTTCCGCCGGTGGAGACGACGAGCACGCGCGGTCGGGTGGTCATGGCGGCAGCCAACGTAGCGCGGCGAGGGGCGGGTGGCGGGGATACCGTGGGGGATGCGCGTGAACCTTCGGCTCTCCGTCGCCCTCGTTGCGATGGCGATCGTCGCCTGCGACGGCGCGGCCGGCGATAGCGTGGACACCGCCTCGCCCGGAGACTCCGCTGCCGCGCTCGACACGGCGGACAGCGGCGACACGGGCGACTCCGACGACACGGGCGCCGCGCCGGACGCCGACGCCGACGGCGCTCCAAGTTGGGCGTCCGGGGGCGACCCCCTCCTCGCGGACTGCGACGATGCCGACCCCGACGTGGGGCCGGACACGCGCCGCTACTTTCCGGCCGCCCGCTTCGTTCGCGGCGACGACGAGTTCGCCAACACCTCCCCCGCCCGGGAGATTTCACTGTCGGCCTACTGCCTCGACGTGCGGGAGGTCACCAACGCCGACTTTGTGCCCTACCTCGAAGCCCGCGCCGCCGCTGGAATGCCCAACCTCGCCGACGACGGCAGCCCGCTGTTCGCCTTCGTGGACGACACCCCCGACACCTACGGCGAGCGCCTCCGCGATGAAGGGGGCGGCGTGTACACCGTGGAGCCCGGCTACCAAACCCACCCGGTGGTGGAGGTGTACTGGGCGGCGGGCGAGGGCTACTGCGCCTGGGCCGGCGGGCGCCTCCCCACTGAGGCCGAGTGGGAGTCCGCGGGACGAGGCGGCGAGCAGCACGATTTTCCCTGGGGTCCCACCGCCCCCGACTGCACCCTCGAGAACTACGCGCTGATCGTGGACGGCCAGCGCGAGCCCTGCGAGGACGACACCACGCCGGTTGGCACCTACCCCACCGGCGCCAGCGCCCACGGCGTTCTCGACCTCGCGGGCAACGCAGCCGAGTGGGTGTTCGATTGGTACCGCGCCGACTACTACGCCGAGAGCCCCGAGGCAGACCCCCAGGGCCCCGACAGCGGCTGGGTAACCGAGGAGGTGAACCCCGAGGGCTACGCGGCCCGCCTCACCCGGGGCGGCAACTTCCTCACGGGGGCGGAGTTCACCACGACCTACGCGAGGGGGTACGAACCGGAGGCGGCGCACTCCAACGGCATCGGTTTCCGCTGCGCGCAGACTCCGCGGTGACCCGTCTCCCGCGAGTGTATTACATTCTGTGGTACACGAGCATCCATGGCCATCTCCCAAAAAACCATTCAGCGCGTCGGCAACTCGACGGGAATCATCCTTCCGCCTGAGCTCTTGCAAGCGGCGGGACTGCACCGGGGGGACGCTGTGATCCTGCGTGTGGAGCGAGGGACCATCGTGATCACGCCGATGGCGCCTCTGCGACCGGAGGTGATGGAGGCCGCAGAGCGCTTCATCGCGCGGCACGCCGACGCGCTGGAGAAGCTGGCGGAATGATCTTCCTCTCTCTTGAGGAAGCCATTGCGATCCATCGCGTGCTCATCAACCTGCACGGTGGCGCTCATGGTCTCCGTGACGAGGGCCCGCTGGCGTCTGCGCTCGCGCAGCCCGCGGCGACGTTCGGCGGCACCTACCTCCACCGCGACCCTTTTGAAATGGCGGCGGCGTACGCCTATCACCTCTCGCTGAACCACCCCTTTCTCGACGGGAACAAGCGGATCGCCGCCGTGTCCATGGGTGCGTTCCTCGGCGCCAACGGGCATGAAGTTAGCTTCAACCAAGCTGAATTGGTCGCTGCCATGCTCGCCCTCGCGGAAGGCCGCCTCGACAAGCCTGCCCTAACGGCGTGGATCCGGCAGCAAGCGAGGACCGAGAGTCGCTGACGGCGCTGAGGAGCGGTACTCCCGTACCCGTCGCCATCGGCGTAGCAGAACTCCACGCCGTCACACTCATCGTCCACACCGTTTCCCGGAGTCTCCTCCGCGCCGGGAAACACCCGGTCAGCAGAGTCGTCGCAGTCGTCGCTGCTTCCGGCCTCGCCGGAATCGGAGCAGGCGAGGTTGGTGCTCTCCACGGTCCGTGCGCTGCCGTGCCCGTCCCCGTCAGCGTCCGCGTAGCAGAGTTCCAGGCCATCGCAGTCGTCGTCCGTGCCATTCCCAACCCTCTCGGTCGCGCCGGGATGAACGGCGGCATTGGCGTCATCACAGTCGGCGGTCGTCCGGGATCCGTCACAGTCTTCGTCGTCCACCGGTTTAGACGCGTCTCGATTCGCAGTCGTCGGCGGGAAGCACTCCGTCCCCGTCCTAGTCGTCGAGGATCGAATTGGAAACGTCGTAGGCCGCGCAAGCGCCCCCCAGGCACGCGACCAACGAGAACACGGAAGCACGGAGTGAAGTGCTCATGGCCTCAACCCTACTGCGATGGCGAACACGGTGAATCCGGGGCGTGCGTGAAGCGCGGATGGGGGAATAGGCAACATCAAAGACCTTCTCAGTCGAGTACCCGGCCAACGTAGTCGCCCACGCGGCGTTCCCGCCAGGCCTCGCGGCGCGAAACTCCTGCCCGCGCACGGGCTCGCACGCATCGAGTGGCGCTGCGCTGCGGCGCGGTGGCGCCCACCCCGTTGCCGGGCCAACCCGCAGCGCCCCCATTTCCCTCCCCGAATTGCCTTGCCTCCGCGGTACCGCCGCTTAAAACACTCCCGCACTAGACTGACATGTCAGTCCAAGGAGTTCCCCTGTCCTCACGCATCGCAATTGGCCTCGACGTTGGCAGCACGACCGTAAAAGCCACGGTTGTCGACCCCGACAGCCTCACCATCCTATGGTCGGACTACCAGCGCCACGAAACGCGCCAGCCCGAGACCTGCCTCGACTTCCTCGTGCGCATCGGCCAGGCCTTCCCCGACGCCGATGACATCCGCATCTTCGTGACCGGCAGCGGTTCCGGCCAGCTTGCGGAGCCGCTCGGAGCGAGGTTCGTGCAGGAGGTAAACGCCGTCACCCTCGCGGTCGAAAAGCTGCACCCCAACGTGAACGCGGTCATCGAGCTGGGCGGTCAGGACGCCAAGATCATCATGTTCAAGGAAACCCTCGGCGAAGACGGCCGCCGCCAGCGCCAAGCGCTCACGTCGATGAACGACAAATGTGCGTCGGGAACAGGCGCGACGATCGACAAGTGCATGATCAAGGTGGGGATGGAGGCGTCGGAGCTGAAAAACCTCCCCTTCGACCCCACCAAGCTGCATCACGTGGCAGCGAAGTGCGGTGTCTTCGCCGAGACCGACATCGTGAACCTCGTAAAGAGCGGCATTCCTTCGCCCGAGATCATGAACAGCCTCGCCGACGCGATTGTGCACCAGAACCTCTCGGTGCTCACCCGCGGCAATACGCTGAAGCCCGAAATTCTGCTGCTCGGCGGCCCCAACACCTACCTGCCTTTCCTCGTGGAGTGCTGGCGGATGCGCATCCCGGAAACGTGGGAGCAGCGCGGGTTCGACTGGCCGCGCGACCGGCACATCAACGAACTGGTGTACACCCCCGAGAACGCCCAGTACTACGCTGCGTTTGGCGCTGTAGTGTACGGCCTCGCCGACGCCTCTCCCGACCTACCCGACCTCGCTCGGTACCGCGGCCTCGACGGCCTCCGAGAATACCTGCTCACCGGTCGGAGCGCGAACATCGCGGCGAGCGCCGGAAAACCACTGGTGAAGGACGCGGAGGAGCTGGCGGCCTTCCTCGAGGAGTACACGATTCCCGAGTACCACCCCGTCACCTTTTCGCAGGGGCAGGAGGTGCGCGGGGTGATCGGCCTCGACGGCGGCAGCACCTCCACCAAGGCCGTACTCGTGGGGATGGACGGGCAGATTCTTTACAAGAGTTACCGCCTCTCGAAGGGCAACCCCATCCGGGACACCAAAGACATCCTCGCCGACATCCGCGACTACGTGCAGGGCCAGGGCGCCACCCTCACCTGCCTCGGCTTCGGGGCCACCGGCTACGCCGGCGCCGTACTCGAAGAGTCCGTGAAGGCCGACGTCAACGTCGTGGAGACAGTAGCGCACATGATGAGCGCCGCCGCCTTCTTCCCCGACGTGGACGTGGTCTGCGACATCGGCGGGCAGGACATCAAGGTGCTCTTCCTCCGCGAAACGGCCGAGGGCGGCCGGGACGTGAAGGACTTCCGCCTCTCGAACCAGTGCAGCGCGGGCAACGGCATGCTCCTGCAGGCGATGGCCGACCAGTTCGGCGTGCCCCTCCAGAACTACGCTGACACCGCCTTCAACGCGCCGCTGGCGCCCAAGTTCTCGTACGGCTGTGCCGTGTTCCTCGACGCCGACCGCGTGAACTTCCAGAAAGAAGGCTTCCAGGCAAGCGAGATGCTGGCCGGTCTCGCTCAGGTGCTCCCGAAGAACGTGTGGCAGTACGTCGTGCAGGTGCCACGGCTCGCCCAGTTCGGCACGAAGTACCTCCTCCAGGGCGGTACCCAGCGCAACCTCGCCGCGGTCAAAGCGCAGGTGGACTACATCAAGCAGCGTGTTCCCGACGCGCAAGTCGTGGTGCACCCCCACTGCGGCGAAGCGGGCGCGATCGGCGCGGCGATGGAGACCCTCCGGGTCGTCACCCGCCGCGGCACCAGCACCTTCATCGGCATCGAAGCCGCGATCAACCTGCGCTACGAGAGCCGCAACGACGAATCGACGAAGTGCAACTTCTGCCCGAACAACTGCTCGCGCACCTTCATCGACACCGAAACGCCCGACGGGCGCACCAGCCGCTACATCTCCGGCTTCTCCTGCGAGAAGGGCACCGTAGAGAGCAAAGAGGCGCTCAAGATTCTGGCGAAAGAACGGTCCAAGATTCGGGATCAGTTCCCGAACCTCGTGTCGGAGGAGAGCACCCTCGCCTTCAAACACTTCTACGACGCGAAGCCGCTCCCGAGGGCGGGCGAGAGCACGAGCGACGTGGAGGTAAAGAAGCTCCCCTTCTTCCGGGTGGCTCGCCGCGTATTCAACCGGGGCTTCCAACGCAGCCACGCCGACCTCTCGCAGGTGCGCGTGGGCATGCCGCGCGTGCTCAACATGTACAGCACCGGCCCCTTCTTCCGCACGTTCCTTGAAACCCTCGGGATTCCCAAAGAGAACATCGTGTGGTCGAACACCACCACCGAGGACATGTGGGCCGAGGGCGGGCGCTACGGCAGCATCGACCCCTGCTTCCCCTCGAAGGTGACCCAGGCGCACATGCACGAGCTGCTCTTCCACCTGCACAAGGACGAGAAGAAGGGACCGTTTGACTACATCTGGTACCCCTGCCTCACGCACGTTCCGAGCTGGCTGGAAGGTGCGATGGACCAGACGGCCTGCCCGATTGTGGCGGGCAATCCCAACGTGGTGAAAGCGGCGTTCACCAAGGAGACCAACTTCTTCGAGAAGCTGGGTATCGAGTACATCGACGACTCCTTGGTGTTCACCGAGCCCAACCTGATGAAGCAGCGGCTCTTCGAAATCTGGGGCCCGCGCCTCGGTGTGACCCGCGACGAGACCGACTGGGCCGTACAGGAGGGGTTCGCGGCCCTGACGGCCTTCGACGACCGCATGCAGGCCCGCGGCAAGGAGCTGCTGGAGCAGGTGGAGCGCGAGGATCGTGTCGCGATCCTCATGCTCGGGCGTCCCTACCACCTCGATCCGGGGCTGAATCACGGCATCCCGGAGGAGTTTCAGGTGCTGGGGTACCCGGTGTTGTCGATTCGCAGCCTGCCGCGCGACAAGGTGTGGCTCAAGCGGTTCTTCGGCAAAGACGAGCCGCTCAACATCAACGATGTGTGGCCGGAGAACTACTCCGCGAACTCCTCGCAGAAGGTGTGGGCCGCCCGCTACGCTGCGCGGCACCCCAACATCGCGATCCTCGACCTCTCGAGCTTCAAGTGCGGCCACGATGCGCCCACCTACGGGCTCATCGACAGCATCGTCGGCACCTCGAAGACGCCGTGGTCGGGCCTCCACGACATCGACGCCAACAAGCCCGGCGGCAGCATCGCCATCCGCGTGAAGACCTACGCCTACAGGCTGAAGCGCGTGGAAGAGGAGCTGCACGAACGCACGCGCCGCCGCGCCGAGCTGGCCCGCCGTGTGGCGGAGAAGCGCCGCGAACTGGAAGCGGCCGCAGCCGCAGCCGGAATCGCAGCCAAATAGTCCCCTCGCCTTCCCCTTTCCGACTCCCCTTCCCGAGCATTCCCATGAACACCGAAAACGCCCCCCTCGACATCGACGCCGAACTCGCCCGCTTCGCCGCGGAGGAGGCCACCAAGCTCGGCCTCGACCGCCAGCAGTACGTGGAGCACATCCACTCCAACAACGAGTTCAAGAAAGGCGACCGCGCCACCACCACGCTGCTCGTGTCCGGCCTCACCGTGGCGCACGACACGCTCGTCTGCTCGATGCTCGCAGGCCTCGGCTACACCGTGGAGCCGCTCGACGCCCCCGACAACGCCGCCCTCACCTTCGGCAAAGAGTTCGGCAACCGCGGCCAGTGCAACCCGACCTACTACACCGTCGGGAACCTCGTAAAACACCTCGTGCACCTCCGCGACGACCAGGGCCTCGCCACCGAGAGCATCATCAAGGACTACCTCTTTCTCACCGCGGGCGCGTGCGGCCCCTGCCGCTTCGGCATGTACGTCACCGAGTACCGCAAGGCCCTGCGCGACGCCGGCTTTGATGGCTTCAGGGTCGTGCTGTTTCAGCAGCAGGGAGGCGTAAAACAGGCCACCGGCGAAGAGGTCGGTCTCGAGATCAGCCAGGACTTCGTCTTCGGCATCGCCCGCGCCCTCGTGGCCGGCGACGTGCTGAACCTCCTGAGCTACCGCATGCGCCCCTACGAAGTGGAAACCGGCGCTACGGACCGAGCCATCGCCGAGTGCCGCACCGAGCTCCAGAAGGCGTTCCAGCGCCGCGCGGCCATCACCCCCGCTCTCCTTCGCTGCCGCCGGATGCTCTCGCGCGTGAAGCTCGACCGCACGCGCCCCAAGCCGGTGGTGTCAGTCATCGGCGAGTTCTGGGCCATGACCACCGAGGGCGACGGCAACTACCACCTGTTCCGCTTCCTCGAGAGCGAAGGGGCCGAAGTGGACGTGCAGGGCGTGACCAACTGGCTCCTGTTCATGGTGTGGGAGAACCGCCACGACACCCAGAAGCGGATGGAGCTGCGTGAAGACGACACCGCCAAGAAGGGCCTCGACGGCACCAACCCCACGAAGAAGCTGTGGCTGCTCGAGGGCGCGGAGCTCGCCATCCGCGGCATCTTCCAGCTCTACGCGAACGCGCTGGGCCTGCACGGCTACCACCTGCCCGACATGAACCAGATCGCCCGGATGGCGAAGGACCACTTCGACAACGGCGTGCGCGGCGGCGAGGGCCACATGGAGGTGGGCAAGCTGGTGCACTTCATCGAAGACCGCGTGAACCACATGACGATCTCGGTGAAACCCTTCGGCTGCATGCCCTCGAGCGGCGTGAGCGACGGTGTGCAGGCCGCCATCCAGAGCCTGCACCCCGAAGCGATCTTCCTCCCCATCGAGACGACCGGCGATGGCAAGGTGAACGTGCAGAGCCGCGTGCAGATGATGCTGTTCCGGGCGCGTCAGAACGCCAAGGCGGAGCTGGACGAGGCTCTCACCGCGCAGGGCATCGACGAAGCCACCTTCAAGGAGCGCGTCGCCAAGAGCCGCCGCTGGAGCTCCCCCTTCTGGCGCCCGCGCCACAAGATGGCCGGCGTGGCTACCAACCTCGCGTACGCGGTGGGGTAGGTCGGGGGCGGGGGCTCCGCGAGCGCGGGCCCCCCTACTTCCCGTTCCGCACACACTCGAAGGTGAGCGCGATCGGCTCGCCCTCGAGGGCCACCACTTCGAAGTCGTCGGGCGTGATGCCGAAGAGGGCGTGCGATCCGTCCTCAAGCAGGTCGTTCCACTTCGTGGTGCTGTGTTCGTCGGACTCGCCCATCAAGGGAATGTTGCCGCCATCGGCGAGGAACATCCCATGTCGCTGGAGCGCCACAACGATGACGCGCGCGTCCGGGTCGGCGATGCGGCCCATGTCGAAATCCGGCTTCAGCCGCAGCCGGGCACCGTAGGGCACGCTCCCATCAGCACCCGCGGTCGTTCCGTGCGTGGCCGGGTGATAAAACACGTCATCGTCGATGTCGTCGTTGTTGATTGCGAAGCGGAGAGCGTGGTCGATGACCCCCGCCGCCACCTCGTCGGCGGTGAACAGCATCGGCGCGATCGGGTAGCAGTCGCCGTCGCCGGTGCATGCGTAGTCGTCCTCGCCCTCTATGTTGCCGCCCACCGGCACGGGCATCGCCACGTGGTCGCAATCCGGGGAGTAGAAGTCGCCCGTTGTCTCGAACTCCATGACGGGGGAGGACTCGTCGGCTTCGAGAATCTCCAGCGAAAAGTCCATCTGGAAGTCACCTGAGCCCCACCCGTGCGCTTGCAGCCCGGCGATGATCGAGGCGGAGTTGGCGTCGATGGGCGCCCCCGAAACGTCCTCCTACCAGGGCGAGCCATCCGGGAAGTAGTGGTCGGGGTCGGTGCCGGCGCTCGAATCGGTGTCGGTGTCGGGGTCCATCTCGGCCGGTTCCGACGTGTGTCCTCCGTGGCTCTGGCAGCCGGACAAGAGAAGAAGCTGCAACACGAGGGCGTGCATGGAAATCCCCTCCACGGGGACGAGTCTAGCCGAAGATTTGTGAGCCACCAGCGCCACCGGCTGCGTGCCCCCGGCCGGGAAACCAGCGCTCGGCTTGACCCGGCAAAGGCGCACGTTGTAGCCTCCGACCCGGAGAGCTCCCATGAGTCAGCCCACCAACGCCGAGTACACGCTCCCCTCCTCGCCGGGCCGCAAGCTCACGCTGCTGCCCTTGGTAATGATCCTCTTCTTCTCGGTGTCCGGCGGGGCCTACGGGCTCGAGGACCTCGTGGGCTCGAGCGGACCAGGCATGGCGCTCTTGCTCATCATGATCACGCCGATCATCTGGAGCCTTCCCTCGGCTTTGATGGTAGCCGAGCTCTCCACCGCTATGCCCGCCCCCGGAGGCTACTACGCGTGGGTCAAGCGGGCCCTCGGCCCGTTCTGGGGCTTCCAAGAAGGGTGGTGGAGCTGGGTCACGTCCTTCGTGGACATGGCGATCTACCCGGTGTTGTTCGCCGACTACCTCAACACCCTGCTCATCCAACAGTTCGGCTTCAAGCTGCTCGAAGAGAACGAGTTGGCCCATTGGGCAGTCACCCTCGTGGTCATCTGGAGCTTCGTGCTGGTGAACATCCGCGGCAGCAAGGGCGTCGGCGAGGCATCCAAGTACTTCGGCCTGTTCGTGCTCGTCCCCTTCGGGGTGATGTCGGTGCTCGGGCTGTTCCAGTTGGTGGGCAACCCGGTCGCGTTCTGGACCCCCTTCATCCCCGAGGAGAGCACGATGCTCGGGGCCTTCGGCACCGGCCTCTTCGTGGTGATGTGGAACTATCTGGGCTGGGACAGCGTTTCTACCGTTACCGAAGACATCCACCAGCCGAAGAAGACCTTCCCGCGCGCCCTGGCGCTCGCCATCCCGCTCATTACGCTCTGCTACCTCCTTCCCGTGGGCGCCGGCTTGCAGGCCGCGCCCGACTGGTCGTTGTGGACGGCCGGCTACTTCCCTGAGGTGGCGGCGCTCGTGGGGGGCTCTTGGCTCGGCGCATGGATGGCGATCGGTGGCCTCGTGTCGGCCGCGGCGCTGTTCAACGCGCTGATGCTCTCCATCAGCCGCCTCCCCTACTTCATGGCGGAAGACGGGTACCTTCCCCAGGCGATCACCAAACGGCACGCCAAGTACGACACGCCGTACATCGCGATTGCGGTGTGTGCGTCGATCTACAGCTTCTTCACCCTGTCGGCCTTCGCGAGCCTCGTGGTGGTCGACGTGATCGTCTACTCGGCCGCGCTCATCCTCGAGTTCGCCGCCTTGATCGCGTTGCGCATCAACGAACCCAACATGAAGCGGCCGGTCCGGGTGCCGGGCGGCTGGCCCGGAATCATCATCGTCACGGCGCTGCCGTGCGCCGTGCTCGCCTTGGCGGTGTACAGCACCTGGGTGGAGGAGGGGGCCATCGCGCTCTACATGTCCGCCGCCGCGATCATGAGCGGGCCCATTCTCTACCCGTTCCTCAAGAAGTACGTGAAGAAGGACCGCCCGAGCGTGCCGGTGGAGATCGAGTACGAGGATGGCACGGTTTCGGTGAGGTAGGCCCTATCAGAGCCCCAGCGCCGACTTGACCGCGGCAACCTTGTCGGTCGCTTCCCAGGTGAAGTCGGGATCGTTCCGCCCGAAGTGCCCGTAGGCCGCAGTCTTGCGGTAGATCGGGCGCTTGAGGTTGAGGTGCTGCACCAGCTCCGCCGGCTTCACGGGGAAGATGCCCCGGATGCAGGCGTTGATGCGCTCTTCGTCTACATGAGCGGTCCCGAAGGTCTCCACGTTCACGCTCACGGGCTCCGCGACGCCGATGGCATAGGCGAGTTGCACGAGCGCGCGGTCGCACGCGCCGGCGGCCACGAGGTTCTTCGCGATGTAGCGGCCGACGTACGCGGCGCTGCGATCTACCTTCGAGGGGTCCTTGCCCGAGAAGGCGCCGCCGCCGTGGGCGCCGTGGCCGCCGTAGGTGTCGACGATGATCTTGCGGCCGGTGAGGCCGGAGTCGCCCATCGGGCCGCCGATCACGAAGTTGCCGGTGGGGTTGATGTGGAACTTGGTGCGAGCGTCGAGCAGGCCGGCGGGGAGCACCTGGCGGATGAGCTCTTCGCGAATCTGCGCTTCGATCTCGCCGTGGTCGCGTGGATCGTGCTGGGTGGAGACCACCACAGCGTCGATGCGGGCGATCTTGCCGTCGCGGTACTCGATGGTGACCTGCGACTTGCTGTCGGGGCGAACCCAGCTCCACGCGGCGTCGGTGCGGCGGAGCGCGGCGAGCTTCTCCAGCAGGCGGTGGCTGTACTGCAGCGTGGCCGGCATCAGCTCGGGGGTTTCGTTGATCGCGTAGCCGAACATCAGGCCCTGATCGCCTGCGCCCTGCTCCTTGTGCAGGCCGGCACCGGCCGTGACGCCCTGGGAAATGTCGGGCGACTGCTGCTCGAGCGCCACCATCACGGCGCAGGTGTTGCCGTCAAAACCCTTGTCGGAGTGGTTGAAGCCGATGTCGTTGACGACGCCGCGAATGATCGGCGGGTAGTCGACGGTGGCCAAAGAGGTGATCTCACCGGCCACGATCACGAGTCCGGTCTTCACCAGCGTTTCGCACGCGACGCGGGCGTTGGGATCGATCCGGAGGTGGGCGTCCAAGATCGCGTCGCTGATCTGGTCGCACATCTTGTCGGGATGACCCTCGGAGACGGACTCAGAAGTGAAGAGGTAGTTCTTTAGGGCCATGGGTCGGTGTCCTCTGGAAAGCGGCGCAATCTCGCCGGTTGGAGGGCTCGCGTCAAGGAGAGACTGGCGCACGGCGGCCGATGCGGCCCGCTTTCGGGGAGGCGGTACCGGAGCATACCGAGAACACTTCGGGATATCGCGATGTACCGTTACGATAGTCGGACCATTTGTCGCTGACGTCCGCGTCGGCCACCTCCGCCGGTCCACGTGCCTCACTTCTGGTATGCTCGCGCCCTCCCCGAAAGTGGCCGATTTCATGGCAGAGCCCGTCGTCGAATTCAGAAACGTCAGCAAGTCCTTCGCCGGCCAGAAGGCGGTGCGCGGCATCTCCTTCCACATCGATCAGGGCGAGTTCTTCTCGATCCTCGGCCCCTCCGGCTGCGGCAAGACGACCACCCTCCGTCTGCTCGCGGGCTTCGAAGTGCCCGACGCCGACGGCGGCGAGGTGCGCATCCACAACGAGGTGGTGAACCATCGGCGCCCCTACGAGCGTAAGCTCGCGATGGTTTTTCAAAATTACGCGCTCTTTCCGCACTTGAGCGTGGAGCGGAACGTGGCCTTCGGACTGGAGCAGCGAAAGGTGCCGAAAGCGCAGATCGCTGACCGGGTGCGAGGTGCGCTCGACATGGTGCGCCTCGATCCGAAGCAGTACGGTCCGCGCCCCCCGGCGGCGCTCAGCGGCGGTCAACGGCAGCGCGTTGCCCTCGCGCGCGCCCTGGTCCTCGAACCCAGCATTCTGCTGCTCGACGAACCCCTCGGCGCCTTGGACCTCAAGCTGCGCAAGGAGATGCAGCTGGAGCTGATGTCGCTCAACCGGCGCCTCGGCATCACCTTCGTGTACGTCACGCACGATCAGGAAGAGGCGCTGACGATGAGCGACCGGATTGCGGTGATGGACAACGCGCGGGTGGCCCAGCTCGCGCCGCCCGCCGAAATCTACGAGCGGCCCCGCACCGCCTTCGTGGCGAAGTTCATCGGCGAGAGCAACTTCTGCAGCGGCGAGGTGGTGGCCGTGGAGCAGGGCGGCCTGGTCGTGAAACGGGCCGACGGCAACCTCGTGGCCGCTCGCGGGGGCGATGGGCGCGCCATCGGCGATCACGTCCAGATCTCCGTACGCCCGGAGCGCGTGGAGCTGGCACTCCCCAGCGAAGGTCCCGGCGGCCACAACCGCCTCCCCGCGCGGGTGAGGCAGGTGGTGTACCGCGGCGAGATGCTGCACGTACGCGCCACGCTGGGCGACGGCTCCGAGATGGTGGCCGCCATGCGGAACGAAGGGCAGTTGCGTCAACCGGTGGCGTGGCAAGCGGGCACCGAGTGCGCCGTCACCTTCTCGCCCGATGATGCCCGCGTGCTCGACGAGGACCCTCAGTGAGCTCGTTGCGCCTACGGTGGTTGCGGTGGTCGGCGCAACGCTCCGGAGCGCGTGCCTGGGGGCTCATGCTTCCCGGAACCGTGTGGCTGTTGGCGTTCTTCCTGATTCCGCTGCTGTTCATGTTCGCCGCGAGCTTTCTGAAGCCGGTCACGTACGGCGGGGTTGACGCCGGCTTCACCTTCAGCCACTACCTCCGCTTCTTCGAGCCGAATAACCTGGCGATCCTGTGGCGCACCGTCGTCTACTCCTTGGCCTGCACCGCGCTTTGCCTGCTCGCCGGCTACCCCGTCGCATACGTGATTTCTGTGGCCGGAAAGTGGAAGAACTTCCTCGTTTTCCTCACGGTTCTGCCCTTCTGGACGAGTTTTATCGTCCGCACCTTCGCGATCATGTTCCTCATGCGCGACACGGGGGTGATCAACACGGTTCTGCAAGCCCTCGGGCTCATCTCCGAGCCGCTGCCGCTCATGCCGTCGGTGCTCGCCGTGATGGTGGGCCTCGTGTCGGGCTTTCTGCCCTTCATGGTGCTGCCGATCTACACCTCCCTCGAAAAGCTCGACCCCTCCCTGCTCGAAGCGGCCGAGGTGCTGGGCGCCCGTCCCTTCGCACGGTTCACGCAGGTGGTGCTTCCGCTCTCGATGCCGGGGGTCGTGGCGGGCTCCCTCCTCGTGTTCATCCCCTCGCTCGGCTCGTTTGTGACCACCGACCTCCTGGGGGGCGGCAAGACGGTGTTCATCGGCAATCTCGTGCAGAACCAGTTCATGAAGGTCGGCAACTGGCCGTTCGGGTCGGCCGCGAGCTTCGTGATGATGTCGATGGTGCTCGTGGCCGTCCTCTACTACCTGCGTCGGCGCGACCAAGCCCAAGCGATGGGAGCCTGAGATGAAGGGCCGCGCACTCCCACCCTGGCTGATCGCGATCACCGCAGCGGTGTACGCTTTCTTGCACATCCCGCTGCTCGTGCTGGTGGCTTTCTCGTTCAACGACTCCAAGTTCGTGAACTGGGAAGGTTTCACCTTCCGTTGGTACCAAGAACTGATGGAAAAGGACGCGCTGTTCGAAGCGCTCTGGGTGTCGCTGGAGGTCGGGATCGCCTCCACGGTGCTCTCTGCTGTCCTCGGCACCCTCCTCGCGATGGGCCTCGCGCGCCACCGCTTTGCAGGCCGCACCGTCATGGAGAGCCTCGTTTACGTACCGGTCGTCACCCCCGAGATCATGGTCGGCGTCTCCCTCCTCCTCCTGTTCGGATGGTTTCGACTGGACCTCGGGATCGACCTCCCGCCCATGCTCAAGATCATCATTGCCCACGTGGCGTTCAACATCAGTTTTGTGACCATCGTGGTGCGCGCGCGGCTCGAGGGGATGGACCGCAACCTCGAAGAGGCCGCCATGATGCTGGGTGCCGACGAGATCACGGCCTTCTGGCGGGTGACGGTGCCCCAGCTCTGGCCAGGAATCCTTTCTGGAGCGCTGCTCGCGTTCACCATGTCCTTTGATGATTACGTGATCACCTCGCTGCTCACGGGCGCCGGCAGCTCCACGCTGCCGATTCTGGTGTACAACATGGCCGCCAAGAACATCGAACCCACGATCAACGCGATCAGCACGGTGATCCTCGTCGGCACGACTCTTCTCATTTACGCTTCCGAGCGCCTCACACGCGACCAGCCCCTCAAACACTGACCCCCGGAGCCCTCCCATGTCCGAATTCAAGACCGCTCAGGACCTCGCAGACGCCGTTCGTCGGGGCGAGCTCGATCGCCGCGACTTCCTTCGCAACTCCCTGGGCCTCGGCCTCACGCTGTCGAGCTTCAGCGTGCTAGGGCTGGCTTGTTCGGGCGAAACGGAAGCGCCGCCACCCCCGCCCGCCGACCCGGCCGTTCCCCAGCCCGAGCCTGAATTGGGACCGATTGAGGCCGAGCTGCACATCTACATGTGGTCGGACTACATCGCGGAAGACACCGTCCCGAACTTCGAGAAGGAGTTCAACTGCAAGGTGACGGTCGACACGTACGAGTCCAACGAGGAGATGATCGCCAAGCTGCAGCTCGGCGGCGGTGGGTACGACCTGGTCTGTCCGAGCGGGTACGCCGTGACCGTGATGGGCAAGCTCGGGCTGATGGAAAAACTGACCCGGAAGTACCTTCCGAATGCGGCGAACATCGCGCCGATCTTCTCCAAAACGGTGTTCGACCCCAGCGACGAGCACACGGTTCCGTGGCAGTGGGGCATCACCGGCATCGCCTACCGCAAGGACAAGATCACCACGCCGCCCGACAGTTGGGCGTTCTTCCTCGACGCCGCGCAGAAGGGCAAGGTGACGATGATGGACGACATGCGCGACAACATCGGCGCGTGGCTGAAGTACCGGGGAAAGAGTGTCAATTCGGTCGACCCGGCCGACTTGGCCGCCGCCAAGGCCGACGCGATCGCCGCCAAACCCAATCTTCGCGCCTACATCTCCGCGCCCGTGAAGGGGCAACTGGTGGCCGGCGATGTTTTCGCCGCCCAGCTCTGGAACGGCGACACCATGCAGGCGAAGGCCGAGAACGCCGAGATCGAATTCGCGGTACCCAAGGAGGGCGCCGTGATTTGGTGCGACAGCATGGTGATCCCCAAGGGCGCCAAGAACATCCGGGCGGCGCATGAGTTCCTCAACTACGTCCTTCGCCCCGACGTGGGCGCCGCGATCAGCAACTTCACGGGCTACGGCTCGCCGAACAGCGCGGCCACCGCGAAGATGACCACCCCCGTGGCCTACCCCACCGACGAGCAGATGAAGACCCTCGAGTACCAGCAGGACCTCGGCGAGGGCACTGCGGCCTGGGATCAGCTCTGGACCGACATCAAGAGCGCCTGAGCGCCTCGTGAGCGACGACGGATTCCGGGTTCGCGGCGATGACGAACCCCAGATGGAGCCGACGAGGTTTCGTTTTGGGGGCGTTTTGCGCAGCATCGGGCTCACGCTGGGCGCGATCGTCGCGTTGATGTGGGCGGTCGGGGCGCTGCGCGCCCCGACCCTCCCCGCCGCCGCACCGCCGCTCGCGCTCGTCGCGCTCGACGGCTCCACCGTCGACCTCGCCGACCTCCGCGGCAGCCCCGTGATCGTGAATTTCTGGGCCACCTGGTGCGGCCCCTGCAGGGTGGAGATGCCGCTGCTGACGTCCTTTGCGGGCTGGCGACCGGATGTGCGCGTGTTGTACGTAGCGGTAGACGGCAAACCCGACGCCCTGCGGGCTTACGCCCAAGAGGCGGGCCTGCCGCTGGCCTCCGTCCTCCGCCTCGACACCGCCTCACGGAAGGACTGGCCGGTCTCCACCCTCCCCACCACTGTGGCGATCACCGCAGATGGCCAGGTGCGGGCCGCCCATTCGGGGATCGTCACGCCGCCGCAGCTGTGGTGGTGGGCGCGCTGATAGGGGGCGCCTCGCGCCGAGCCGCCGCAGCAAGCCCAGCGGAGTCTCGTGACAGCCTGGCGACCTCGGGTTGGGCATCGTGGGTGGACGGGGCAGTGACGGGCTGGGTGACGCAGCCGGCCGTCCCGACCGAGCCCCGCTGCGGGGCGAGCGGAGGGGCGGTCGGCTGTGGCAGGACCCGACGCCGACCCCGATTTTCCTCACCCTGTCCCTTGGGCGGCCGCCTGGCTGGCAAAGGACCTTCGCCCAACGGCGCCGCGGCGAGCCGCATCGAGGTCCCGCCGAATCAAACCTTGACGCCCCGCTTCCGCGGGCTCTTCCCCGTGAGCCGCGTGACCACGTGGTAGCCGAGCCACCGAAAGGGCTCGGGCGGAATCCACGGCATGTGCCCGCGGAAGAAGGGCTGGCCCTCCCAGGCGGCCTCGTCGTGGTCGTAGAGGTCGGCCAGCACGCGGCCCGCGAGGTTGGCGAGCGTGATGCCGTGGCCGCTGTAGCCGAGGCCGTAGTACACGTTGCGCGACTCGCCGCGCACCCCCATCGAGCAGATGCGGTTCCACGTGAGCGCAACAGGGCCCGTCCATCGGTGCGCGACCGGGATGTCAGCCGCCTCGGGCATGTACTTGAGGAAGCGGCGGTGTACGGCGTCGTAGTCAGCGGTGCCGGCCCAATCGGGGCGGCCACCGTAGCGGTAGCCGTAGGCCGCGTTGTGGCCTCCGCCGAAGACCAGTTCGCCACCCTCGCTCATGCAGCCGTACGCGATGCGATCGAGGTCGTCGTCAAAGCCGCCGGCGCCCTTGCCCCACCCCCGTGAAGCCCACTCGGCGGCGCTGCGCGGCTCGGTGGCTACGACATGGGCGAAGACGGGGAGGATCTGGTCGCGGAAGTACCCGAGCTGAGGGGTGTACGCGTTCGTTGCGAGGACGATCGAGGCGGCGGAGACCGTGTGTGCGCCCACGCGGAGGGTGCAGCGGGGCCCTTCTTCGATGGAGTCGACGGGGGAGCCCTCGAACACCTGAACACCGAGCCGTTCCACGACCGGCAGGAGCGCTTCGAGGTAGCTCACGCCGTCGAGGTGGCCAGCCGCGGGGTCGAACGTGGCGCCGACCGCTCCCTGCATACGCAGCCGCTCGGGGAGCGCGCTCCCGTCGATGTATTGGAGGGGGAGACCCTCCTTCTGCAAGCCTTCCACCTCGCGCGCGGCCAGCTCCGCTCCGGGGAGCCGGGTGTTCACGTGGTAGCTGCCCTGCCGCCGCCAGCGCACCGAGAGGCCATGCTCGCGGATGATGCCCTCCACCAGATCGATTCCGGCGTTCGTTGCCCGCCAGATCGCCGCCGCCCGTGCTGGATCTCCGGGCTCCACGCCGTTCACCCAGTTGAGCATCAGCCCGCCGTTTCGACCACTCCCGCCGTTCGCCACGCGGCGGGCCTCGAACAGCACGATCCGCAGCTCGGGGTGCCGGCGGGCAAGGTGGTAGGCGGTGCTCATCCCCGTGAAGCCGCCCCCGAGGATGGCCACGTCTACGTCGAGGTTCTCGTCCAGAGCGGGCCGCTGCGGCCGGGGCGTTGCGCCCGCCGCCCAGAGGGAACGATTCTCGTCGACGTAGATGGGCATGGCGCAGGGAGCGTACCCCGGGCGAGGTGGACCGGTTACCTCCGCGACGCGTGCCAGACACTCGCCGCGTTCGCCTCTGCATGAAGGACCTCTACCAGCAAGATCTGGTGGAGATGATCGAACGTGAGAGCCGCAACTTTCAGGTGTGGACGATTGGCTTCCCCAGCCACCCGGACTTTGCCGAGGCGTACGAACTGCTGTGGAACGAGTTCGGGCCGCACGGCGGAATGGAGCGGATCGAAGCGGTAAAGAGTTTCCTCCTGGAAGACCCGTACGAGCCCACGGCCGGCGGTACCTTCATGCGGTACTTCCTCCTCGTCGCCAAGGACGACCGCGGGAACCTCCTCGGTGCCCGAGACGGCGTGATTCTCTTGAACCCCGCCTACGACTCCGAGCTGGTCGTCGTCTTCCTGTCGCACATCGTGATGAAGCCCGAGGCGCGAGGCACGGTGCTCTCGTACTGGATGCGCATCGCGCCGGTCGAGCTGGCGATGCAGTACGTGAGCGAACTGGCCAGCATGGGCAAGATCAAGGTGCCCGCGCCCGACCTGCCGGGCAAGCACTACGGCATGCGGGTGAACCTCGCAGCGGAGATGGAGTACTTCGCCCCCGACGATCCGATCTCGTTGCAAAGGATCCTGTTCTACGGCCGCGGGGGGTTCGACGCGATCAACCCCCGGTACTTCCCCTATCGGCAGCCGGACTTCCGCGATCCCGACGTGATTCGGTCCACCGGCAACCAGCCGGTTCCCTTCATGATGTTGTTGCGCCGGATGGGCCGAGAGCGCGAGGCGAGCATCCCGACCGACGAAGCGCGCGCCGTGATGCGGCTGTTGTACGACGACTTCGCCACCCACTGCCTGCCCGAACACCTCGAAGGCAGCCTCTCCGCGGTGCTCGAACAGCTCGAGACCCGTAAGGACCGAGGCAACATCGAGCTCCTCCCCCTCCCCACCGGCGCGCGAGACCTGCACCGCCTCCGACCACTCTTCCGCTACACGGCGTTTACCCGCTACTACCCAGGCGAGCCCGACACCTTGGACTGGCTGAGCAGCGGTGTAGTGAAAAAGATCAAGGCGAATCCACGATACCTCGAAGACCACCTCTCCAACCTCGCCGACACGCTCGAAGCCCGCCACCGCTCGGTCTACACCAGCCGTGAGAAGGACATGGAATGGGTGCCGCGGACGAAGTACCGGCGGCGCTGAGCAGTCGGAGTCAATACCCCCCGCCCGCGAACAACCAGACGGCGCCTGCATCGGTACCGGCGGTCGCATCCAGCGGAGCGCCGACGACAAGGTCGCCGTAACTGTCGCCGTCGGCATCCCCGAGGATCGACACGGCCGCGCCGAAGCGGGTCGCGCCGCCCACACCCTGCAGCGACGCGCTGGCCGCCGCCGTGGTGTAGCTGACGGAGGCCACCGGGCCGCTGAACACAAAAACGCCGCCCACCCCCGCGTAGGCCGGCGCCCCGACCGCGATCTCGCTCGCGCCGTCGCCATCGAGGTCGCCGACCGCGAGGGATGCGCCGAACTCCGAGCCACCGCCCGCCTCGAGGAGCTGGCTCTCGAACACCGAACCGGCCCAGTCGGACGACGAAGAGAGCACGCCCGGGAACACGTACACCCCCGCCCCGGCGCGCGTGCTCGCGGCCACGACCTCGTTGGCGCCGTCACCATCCACGTCGGCCACGATCGGCGCAACCGCACCCAGCTCCTCGTAGCTGTCGTTGCCGTACACGATCCCCGAGCCGTCCGTCATGGCGCGGGTGCCCGTGAACGGGCCGCTCAGGTACACCAACGCTCCGTTGTCGGTGTAGCCCCAGTCCAGCTCGGGCGCGCCCACGACGGCGTCGGTGATCCCGTCGCCATCTAGGTCGCCGGTGGCAATGGAGGCCCCGAACGCACTGTCGCCCCAGTAGGCGTACACGTAGGACGACTGCACCTCTGCGAGCAGGCGGCTCCCGGTTAGCGCACCGGAAACGACGGCCACGCGGCCGTCGGCCTGGTCGGGGTGTCGGTACACGCCCACGAGCAGCTCTCGGAAGGTGTCACCGTCCACGTCGTCGACGGCGGCCACGGCGCCGCCGATGCGCACATTCCAGTCGCCCGACTCCACCGTGAAGTCGGCGCTGCTCACGCCAAGGTAGCCCCCGTCCGACCGACCGAAGCGCCGCACGGCACTCACCGACGGGTCCGCGCTGTTCGGCTCGCCGACAAGGAGGTCGCTCGCCCCGTCGCCGTCGAGATCGCCAGGAGAGCCGAAAACCGACCCGACCTGCGCCGACACGTCGTCGCCCACTACCGCCAGGGGACCGGTGTCGGGGCGGCTGTCCGTGAGCGGCCGAACGAGCCCCACCAAGCCCGCGCCCCCCCCATCGTCGTACCCCGTGGCCCCGACCCACAGCTCGTACAGGCCGTCGCCGTCCACGTCTCCTGCGGCGAGAAGCGCCCCGCCGAGCCCATCGTATGCGCTGGGTCCGGTCAGCTGGATGTCGGCGTCAGCGGAGCTCAGCACCCCCGCGAAGGTGCAGCTGCCGGGCGCGTCGTCGCAGTTGTCATCGAGGCCATCGTTGCACACCTCCAGCGCCCCGGGGGACACCGCCGAATCGGCGTCGTCGCAGTCGTCGCCCGAAGCCTCGGTGTAGGGCGCCTCGGCCGCACACAGGCAGGCAGAGCTACCCGCGTAGCCGTCGCCGTCGAGGTCCGCGTAGTAGGCAACCGAGCAGTCGCCAAGCACCTCCGCGTCGTTGAGCCCGCCGTCGCAGTCGCTGTCGGTACCGTCACAGGACTCGGGGGCGCTGGGGTACACGCTGCCGTCGCCATCGTTGCAGTCGGTCCCCGAGGCCACGTAGCCGGCGGGGGCGGTGCAGGCGCTCGTGGCGGTGGCGCCCCCGTAGCCGTCGCCGTCGACGTCGAGGTACCAAGAGCGGAGGCCCACAGCGGCGTCGGCATCGTCGCAATCGCTGCTGTCCGTGGAGGGGTGGGTGGCGGTGGAGGTGCAGGTGCACACGGAGTCGCCAGCGGCGCCGAGGCCATCGCCGTCGCTGTCGGCGTACCAAGTGCCGCAGCCCACGGAACCTTCGTCGTTGTTGTCGTCGTCGCAGTCGTCGTCGCGGGTGGTACTGCAATCCTCGGCCACGAGCGGGCCGCGGGTGGCGTCGGTGTCGTCGCAGTCGAGGCCCACGTTGCCGTCGTCGTCCATCTCCGAGGCGGAGCGGCTGCCGTCGACGTCTCGATCCCAGTCGTCGCCGCCGGCGCAGTCTGCGTCCTCGCCGTCGTACCAGACCTCCACCGCTCCTGGAGAGCGCGCCGCGTTGAGGTCGTCGCAGTCGCCCGAGAAGCCTTCCGGCACCGTTCCCGCGTAGTCGGCCGCGTAGTAGCCGTCGCCGTCCTGGTCGCCGTCGTTGCCGTCGCAGTCCTGATCGACGAGGTCGTACCACACCTCCGCTTCGGCAGGGCTCACGTCCGCCCGCGTGTCGTCGCACTCGTCGCAGAGCCGGTAGCCGTCACGATCCGCGTCGAAGTCGGTGCCTCCGCTGCAGTTGGCGTCCACCCCGTCGTAGGGCTCATCCAGGGCGCCCGGGAACACGTCGGCGGGGCCGGGCACCGCGCTGGCGACCTCGCAGTCGCCCGCAAGCTGCGGCACCTCGTCCAGCGCGGAGTCGTCGTAGCAGTCGTCGCCGCCGGAACGCACGGCGAGGAAGCCGTCGCCGTCCTGGTCATCGTCGCTCAGCTCATCGCAATTGCCGTCCACGCCGTCGTAGTACACCTCGCTGGCGCCCGGGTTCACCGAGGCGTCGCCGTCGTTGCAGTCGTCGGAAAGGACGACGGCCGTCTCGGCTTCTTCGCAGGTGCGCGCGGGCTGCTTTCCGAAGCCGTCCCCATCGAGGTCGAGGTACAGGCCCTCCAGATCGCAGGTCTGCACCCGGGCGGCCCACTCGGCGTCCGTGACAAACGTGCAGGCGGCGAGCCACAACGTCCACATGCTGCGAGGAATAACTCCGTGGGGGGCGGCCGGTTAGGCGGCGCGCATGTCGGCCGGCACCTTGTTGCCCCTGTTGCACCCCCTACTTGGCGCGCTCGCCGTGTGCGCCGTGTTCTTCGTGGGCCTGCGAGGACTTCGATCCCGCCGCCCCCGCCCCGACGCGGCGGCAAGCCGGGCGTTCCACCGTCGCTACGCACCTGCCGCGCTCGGCCTCGTCGGGCTCAGCTGGCTGGGCGGCATCAGCTCCGTGGCGCTCCTCCGCGAGGACCTCGACCCCGCGGGCTCTTGGCACTTCGTCGTCGCCTCCACCGTTCTCACCGTCATGGTCGGGCTCTGGCTCCGCTCCCCCGAACGAACGGGGCACGCGCCGCGGGCCGTTGCGCAGCACGTCGCCGCCGGCTTCTTCACGATGCTCGCCGCGATCCTGACAGCCACCCTCGGACTGGGGCTGCTCCCGTGACGCCGCTGGGCTAAACGCCCCCGCGAGGGTTGCCCAATGCTCACCGCGTTCTGCCTGCTGTTCACCGCCGCGCTGGCCACTGAGCCGGCCGCCGCCGCCTCCGCCGCTACCGACGACCCCTACGCCTGGCTGGAAGAGGTCAGCGGTGAGAAGGCGCTCGAATGGGTGCGGGCCCGCGATGCAGAGAGCACGAGCGCAATTCAGAAGGGCGGCTACAAACCCCTCGAAAAGCGGTTCCTCTCGATCCTCAACTCCGACGCACGCATCCCCTACGTGTCGAAGATGGGCGAGCTCTACTACAACTTCTGGACCGACGGCGCCCATCCCCGCGGCATCTGGCGCCGCACCACCCTCGAGGAGTTCAAAAAGGCCTCACCCAAGTGGGAAACGGTCATCGACGTCGACGCGCTCGGCAAGGCCGAGGGGGAGAACTGGGTGTGGCATGGCGCCGACTGTCTGGAGCCGGCGTGGAAACGATGCATGATCGCGCTCAGTCGCGGCGGCGCCGACGCCGACGTGAAGCGGGAGTTCGATCTGCCCGGCGCCACCTGGGTGAAAGACGGCTTCGCGCTCCCCGAGGCGAAGAGCGAGACGAGCTGGATTGCTGACGATCGCCTGTGGGTGATGACCGACACCGGCGAGGGCAGCCTCACCACCTCCGGCTACCCCCGCCAAGCCCGGGCCTGGGATCGCGGCACCCCGCTCGCGAGCGCGCCTGTGCTGTTCGCCGGCGAAAAGACCGACGTGTCGGCGGGCGCGGGCACCAGCCACGACATCGGCTACGAACGCCACTTCTTCAGCCAGACGCCCACCTTCTTCACGGGGCGCACCTTCGTTTCATGGAAGGGCCTCTTCAGCCGGATCGCCGTCCCGGAGGACGCGTCGCCGACGGTGTGGCGGGAGTGGCTGTTCGTGGAGTTGAGGACCGACTGGACGGTCGGCGGCACGACCTGGCCGGCCGGCTCACTCTTGGCGACGAAGTTCGACGCCTTCATGGAGGGCGGGCGCAACTTCTCTTCCGTGTTCACGCCCACCCCAACGACGGCCCTCCAAGGCTTCGTGATCACGCCCTCGGCGGTGACGCTCACCGTCATGGACAACGTTCGCAGCGTGGTGAGCGTGGCCCGCCCCACTGCCGACGGCTGGACCGCAGCGCCGCTGGCCGGCCTCCCCGCGTTCGGAACGGTCAGCGTCTCCGCCGTGGACGCCGACCACAGCGACGACCTGTGGATCACCGTCGCCGACTTCCTCACCCCCACCCAGCTCATGCTCGGCTCGGCAGTGGGCGGGCCGCCGACGGTGCTGAAGACCACGCCGGCCGACTTCAAGGCGGCGGGCCTCGAGATCACCCAGCATTTCGCCACCTCGAAGGACGGCATGCGCATCCCCTACTTCCAAGTGGCCAAGAAGGGCCTCAAGCTCGACGGCAAAAACCCGACGCTGCTCTACGGCTACGGCGGCTTCGAGGTGTCGATGTTGCCCCGCTACAACGGCCTGATGGGCGCGGGGTGGCTCGAGAAGGGCGGCGTGTACGTGATGGCCAACATTCGGGGCGGGGGCGAGTTCGGCCCCAACTGGCACCAGAGCGTGCGGAAGGCCAACCGGCCTCGGGTGTACGAAGACTTCGCGGCGGTGGCGCAGGACCTCACGGCCCGCAAGGTGACCACGGCAGCACGCTTGGGCGCCATGGGCGGGAGCAATGGCGGCCTCCTCATGGGCAACATGATGACGCAGTACCCGGAGCTCTTCGGGGCGATCGTGTGTCAGGTGCCGCTCCTCGACATGAAGCGCTACTCGCACCTGCTCGCCGGCGCCTCATGGATCGACGAGTACGGCGATCCCGACGTTCCCGAGCAGTGGGCCTACGTGCAGACCTTCTCGCCCTACCACCTCGAGCGCGCCGATCGCCCCTCACCGCCGGTGCTGTTCACGACCAGCACCCGCGACGATCGGGTGCACCCCGGCCACGCCCGCAAGATGGCCGCGCGGATGCTCGAGCACGGCAAGCCAGTGCTGCTCTACGAAGACATGGAAGGCGGGCATGGTGGCGCCAGCACGCCCGAGCAGCGCGCCCGGCTGTGGGCGCTGGCGTGGAGTTTTCTGTGGAATGAGCTGGGGTGAGGAGGGGGGGGCGGAACTCACCCCCGCAAGCCCCGCGCCACCCCCCTCAAATGCGCCAGCGCCTCCTCCACGTGTCGCGCCCCAAAGACCAGCGCCGGGCGGAACCGCAGCGTGCGCGCGCCCGCGCGCCCGATCTCCAGCCCCCTCGCCAACGCCGCCTGCGTCAACCGCCCGCAGGTGTCGCTGTCGCGGCCGTCGATGGCCGCGAAGGTGCCTGCGTGCCGGGCTTGCGAGAAGATGTCCGGAAACTCCCCGACCAGCGCGGCCAGCCCGGCGCCGAGCGCGTTCCCCGTCGCGGCGGTGTACTCCAACAGCCGGTCTCGCTCGATCACCTCGAGGATGACCTCGGCCTGCGCGCCGCGCAGCGGGTCGCCCAGCCAGGTGTTGAAGATCCGCAGCGGCTCGTCGGGAACGAACTCCTTGCGGCAGTAGAACCCGCCAAGCTGCATCTTCTTGCTGAAGGTCATGATGTCGGGAGCGCCTTCCGCCCCCCACGCCTCGTGCGCCCACATGGTGCCGGTGGCGCCCACGCCCGTCTGCACTTCGTCAGCGATCAAGGCCGCGCCGTACTGGGTGCACAGCCGCCGCAGACCGCGGAAGAACGACGGGCTCGCGTGGTTGTCGCCCCCCTCCCCTTGGATCGGCTCTACGATCACGGCGGCGACGCGGTCGGAGAAGGTGCGGAACGTGGCCTCCACGCTCGCCAGCGCCCGCGCCTCCACCTCGTCGTTGTACGCCTGGTGCTCGCTCCGCGGAAAGCGGTTGGCCGGAAACTCCACCACGGGCCAGTCGAACGCCGGAAAGTCGACCTTGTGGATGGCGCGGCTGCGCGTGGCGGAGAGCGCACCGAGACTTCGCCCGTGGAAGCCCCCCGTGAACGACAGCACCTTCATCCCGTTGGCGCTCGCCTGCGAGTTCGTCATGCACGCATCGAGCTCCTCGGCCGAAGCCGGCGCCCCCCCCCTGCGCCTCGACGCATGCCACACGAACGCCGCCTTCAGCGCGTTCTCCACGGCCTCAGCGCCCGTGGTCACCGTGAACACCTGCGCCATCCCGGCCGGCGCCACCCGCATGAGCGACTCCGCCACCCCCACCCACTCGGGCGGCACCGCCACCCCCAACGAAGGCCGCCATCCCGCGCACCAGTCGAATCGCCCCGCTTTCCACGCGTGCAACAAGTCGGGGTGGTTGTAGCCCAGCGGGAGGGCCGCGATGTGCCCGTACACGTCGAGAAGCGTGTTCCCATCCACGTCGACAATGTAGTTGCCGGCGCTCCGCTGCGCGTCCTGGTAAAAATGGACCGTGCGCGCGTCCTGGATCGCGCCGTGGCGAGCCCGCAACTCCAGCGAGCGCGGCCCGGGAATGGCCGTGCGGACCGAAGCGGCGGGGGGCTCAACGGCGAGGGAGACTGCTTTCACGTCACGTTCCATGGACACTCCGATGCGGAGGATGGCGCGTTCGGCCTCCTCGGGGGAAACGTCGCTGCTGTGGTACTGGGGCGGGTAGAGAGGCTGCATGTTGGCACGCAGGAGCGGCACGAGCCGGCCAGCCTGCGCCCCACGCTGCGGGAGCTCCAGAAGCGGGACGGGACCGTTCCACGCGGCGAGCCCGGCGAGGGCATGGGCTGTGGCTCCAGCAAGATCGACCTCGCGCACCGCCCGGCTGTGAATGCGTGCGAGATGGTGGATGATCGCTGCGGCCAGCTCGGGGGGCAAGGAACGAGCGTACCGGTCGTCGAGGCGCCGCACCATGAGCAGCATCGGAACGTGGTGCGCGGGGCCGGCCAGCGCTTCGAGGTCGCGGAAGTCCGGCTGAAAGTAGGGCATGGCCGCGGGCGCCAACGCCCGATAGCCGGCCTTGGCGTAAGCGAAGAGGCGCACGACCGTGTCCTCGCGCTCCGGCTCCACGGGCTCCATCTCCGCGACCAGCAGCGTCGGGGTGCGCTGCGGATCGAGGCCGAGCTCGCGGAGGTGGTTGCGTGCGAGGGTGGCGGGGGCCGTGCGCAGGAGGCCCGCGAGGCCGGCGCGGCGGTGCCGCTCGGCCACGAAGCTGTGACTCAGGAGCACCACACACCGGCCGGCTTCGATGTCGGTGGCCACAAAGCCGTCGCGCACCGCAGCCAGCTCGCCGTTCTCGTCGGTCCACACGACAAGGTGGTAGCGGCAGCGGATGGACCCGTCGCTGATGGGCTCCCGAAGCCATCGCTCCAAGGCCGGGCGCGCCTCGATCTCGTTGCGCGCGCCGAAGTAGTCGTTCAGTACGCCCCAGGCCGCCTCGAACTCCGGCGAGTCGGGATCGACCACCTCGCGCGCCGGAAAGCGCGCGAGCGTCTCGGCGAATCGGGCCACCCCTTCGCCGGCGAAAAGATCGGCGGGATCGAGCTGCAACGGGCGCGTGGCGGGCATCGCAGCGGAGGCTAACCTCAAACCCGCGCCCGGCCGCCTGACCGGGAAATGCCCGCGCCCGCTGGCCCGGTGGTCCCCGGATGTTGTACTCTTGACACAGGAGCTCCCCATGCTGTTCTTCCTTGCCGCCCGCGCACTCGCCGAAGACGACGACGACGACCTCTTCTGGGTAGGGGGCGGCCTCGCCGTGCAGCCCTCCTTCGCCGCCGACACCTTCTCGCTAGGCGGCGAGTTGGAGGCCGACCTCTTGGCCCAGAAGGGCCCCGTAGGCTTCCGCCTCGACCTCGACCTCCGCGCCGCCGTGCTGCCTGATTTCGCGATCCTCGAGGCGGCGCCTGACGTGGTGCCGATCAACATGGTGCGGCCCGAGTGGGCGATGGTCGAGGCGAGCGGCGAGTCCTGGGCCGCGAGGGGTGGCATCGTCAACTCCGCCTTCGGTCTCGAAGACTGGGATGTCGGCGCCGCCTACCTGCCCACCCATGGCACCTACTTCGACCTTTCCCCGGGCCGCATGCTCGGCTCCGAGTTCGGCTGGACGTTCGGCGACGATGGCCCCACCGTGACCGTGGGTGGCGGCCTCGACCTCGACTGGGACGCCCCCATCGTCGAAGCCAACCTGAACCTCGAAGGCGATTCGTTCGCCACTTGGTCGGGCATCGCCGCCTACCCAGCCGACGGCATGTACGCGGCGGTGATCGGCGCGGAGATGTACCCCGCGGAAGTCGTGACTTTGGCGCTCGGCGGCATGGCCGGTGTGGTCGGCGACAAGGCCTACGCTACGGGCTCGCTGTACGGCGTCTTCCTTCCCGAAGCGATGGTGAACCCCACTCTCCGCCTCGACGCCTCGTTCGATCCCGACGGCGCCTTCGCCGACGGCGGCGCTCCCCTCACCCCATGGACGGTCAGCGCAGGCGGCGCGGTCGCCCCGACGGACTTCCTGAAGTTCCTCGTGGAGGCCAAGGTCATGGGCACCGCCGACGAGCCGGCAGCGGGCGTGTACGCCGCCCTGTGTGTGTTCGTGCCCGGTCCGCCGGAAGACGAAGAGGATGAGGACGAACCAGAAGGCGCCGCGGCAGCAGACGACTAGGTGAAAACGCTGCTCCTCGCCGGGAGGCCGGCCGCCGGGGCCTCCGCCCTCACGATCCACTCGCCCTGGGATGGCCGACCGCTCGCCGACGTTGCGCAGGCCGACGCCGCCGCGATGGACGAGGCCGCCTCTGCCGCCGCTCGTTCGTTCGCCACCACGCGCTCCCTCCCCGCCCATCGCCGCGCGGAAATCCTGCGCGCGGTGGCCGCGCTGCTGCTCCGCCACCTCGAGGAGTTTGCAGGCCTGATCCGCGACGAAGGCGGGAAGCCCATCCAGTTCGCCCGCGGAGAGGTGCTCCGGGCGGTCGACACCTTCACCCTCTCCGCCGATGAGTGCGGGCGAGCCACCGGCGAGGTGTTTGGCCTCGACACGACGGCGGGCGGGGTGGGTCGCACCGCGATCGTGCGGCGCTTCCCCCGCGGCCCGGTGCTCGCGATCGCGCCCTTCAACTTTCCGCTCAATCTTGTGGCGCACAAGGTGGCTCCGGCGATCGCGGCGGGCTGCCCGGTGGTCGTGAAGCCCGCGGAGCAGACACCGACATCGGCCATTCGCCTCGGCGAGCTCTGCGTGGAGGCTGGCTGGCCGGCCGAAGCGATCAGCGTGCTGCCCTGCGATCGCAGCGTTGCGGGCGCCCTCGTAGACGACCCGCGCCTGCCCGTGATCAGCTTCACCGGCAGCGACGCCGTGGGCTGGATGCTCCGCGCGCGCGTGCCGCGGAAGCAGGTGCTGCTCGAGCTCGGCGGCAACGCCTCCGCGATCGTGCATCACGACGCCGACCTCGCCACCGCGCTGCCGCGCGTGGCGCTTGGCGCCTACGCACACGCTGGCCAGGTGTGCATCTCGGTGCAGCACGTGCTCGTTCACGCCTCCAGCTACGACGAGGCGCGCGATCGGCTCGTGGCCGCTGCCGCGGCCACCCGCACCGGCGACCCCTCCCTCCAGGACACCGTCTGCGGCCCGATGATCGACAGTCGCCAGGCCGACCGCGTAGAAGCCTGGGTCGCCGAGGCCACCGCGGGCGGCGCGATCCTCCACGGCGGCGCCCGCTCCGGCAACCTCCTTGCCCCGTCCGTGCTGGAGGCCGTGCCCGGCGACAGCCACCTTGCCCGCGACGAAGCCTTCGGCCCCGTCCTCGTAGCCCGGCCCTACGACACGATGGCCGAGGCCATCGCGCGCGTGAACGACGGCCGCTTCGGGCTGCAATGCGGGGTGTTCACCCGCGACATCGCCGCGCTCTGGAGCTGCTTCGACGGCCTCGACGTGGGCGGCGTGATCCACGACGACTACCCCACCTTCCGCGTGGACGGCATGCCCTACGGGGGAGTGCGCGACTCCGGCGTAGGCCGCGAGGGCCCCCGGTGGGCGATCCACGACTTCACGGAGGAGCGACTGTTGGTGCTCCGCGCGTAGCTTGGCCGCGTTCGAGTGGCGCCCTGGCGCAGAACGTAGTAGTGCGCCGCCGATCAGGGATTCCGCATGCGCTCCTGTCTTCTTGTCGCTTTTCTCGTTGGTTGTTCCGATGACTTTTGGGGTACCGAGGGCGACCCGGACGCCAAAGACTCCAAGGCGCGAGACAACGATTCCGCCCAAGAGGACAGCGGCGGGGACACCGACACTGACACCGACACCGCAGCGCCCGAAGATGTGGACGACGATGGCGACGGCGTGACGGAGAACGAAGGCGACTGCGACGACACGGACGATGGCGTGTCTCCGGAGAAGGCCGAGGTGCCCTACAACTCCGCGGACGACGACTGCGATCCGGCCACCGCCGACGATGACCTCGATGGCGACGGCTTCGTCCGCGCCGACGACTGTGACGACCGCGATGCGGACGAGAACCCCGGGGAGCAGGAGACCGCCTACAACGGCGTCGATGACGACTGCGATCCGGCCACCGCCGACGACGACCTCGACGGTGACGGCTTCGTCCGCGCGGAAGATTGTGACGACCGGAACGAAGACGCGAACCCCGAAGGCGTCGAGGTCACGACCGACGAGACGGACAACGACTGCGACGGCGACACCGACGAGCCCTTTGAGGTGGCCACCGTCGATGGCAGCGGGGATCGCGGAAACCCCTCGGCCATCGGCGTGGACTCGCTTGGCGACGTACACATCGTGTTTCGGGACGCCGACCTCGGCACGTTGCAGTACACCATGCACAATGGCGCGGGCTGGTCGGCGGCCGACGAGATCGTCTCGGACACCGGCGTCGGCGAGTACCTCGACCTCGTGGTCGATCACGCCGACGAGCTCCAGATCGCCTACACCTGGACAACCGGCGGGTACACCGACCTGTGGTTCGGGTGGATGGACGCCCGCGGCACGTGGGACACCGGCTACTACGTGGACGGGTACTCCACCAACGGCTCCACCAGCAGCGGGCACTACGTCAGCATCGCCGTAGACAGCGATAACCTGCCTTCGTTCGCCTACTTTGACGCCGACTTCCTCGTGCCTGTCCTCGCGGACTACACGAGCTTCGGCTACGCGGTCTACACCGACATCGACGTGTACTGGGTGTGGACCTACGCCACTGGCTACTTCACCAGTCTGGTGATCGACGCCGACGACTACGATCACGTAGCGTGGTTCGACGACAACGCCCTCGGCTCCGAAGCTCAGTACTCGGACTTCAACGAGAGCACGGTGAACGAGACCATCGCGGCCGATGGGTGGTACACGTCGCTCGCCTTGAAGAGTGACCAGACCGCCTGCGTCGCCTACCAGGACGAACCCAAGGCCGACCTCGTCTACGCGTGCCGAGATGCCGCCAGCCAGACCTGGTCGCCGAACACGATCGACAGCTCGGGGAGCGTGGGTGCATACGCTCAGTTGGTGTTCGACAGCTCCGATACGCCCTGGATCGCCTACTACGACTCCAGCAACGGAGACCTGAAGGTGGCCACGGAGGTAGGCGGGACCTGGACAACCTGGGCCGTCGACGAGACGGGCAACGTGGGGGTGTCGCCCTCGATCGCGGCGGCGCCCGACGGCACGGTGTACGTCAGCTACTACGACGCCACCAACGGGGCGCTGAAGGTAGCGACCGCGAATCGGTAGCCAGAATCAGAGCGCCACGCCCTCCCGAACGGGGGTGGTGTAGAGCGCTTCGGCGCGCTGGAAGGCCTCCACCAGCGCGTCGTCCCACTGGTCGGGGAGACGCGGAGTGAGCTCTACGTAGAGATCGCCGCTCGTGCCTTGGCGGGCCACGCCCTTGCCACGGAGGCGCAGGCGGACACCGGCCCCCGTGCGGGGCGGAATCTTCAGGCTGACCAGCCCACTGGGCGTGGGCACCTCTACGACCGCGCCCGCAGCCAGCTCGCCGAGGGTCACGGGCAGGCGAAGCACGAGGTCAAGCCCCTGGCGTTGAAAGTGGGGATGCGGGCGCACATGGATGGTGATGCGCAAGGGGCCGTCGGCCGTCGTCACCTTCACGGTGTTGCCTTGGTCCGCACCCGGCGGAATGCGCACTCGCTGGTCGCCCACCACCACCTCCACGCCAGCCAGCGCCTGCCCGAGCTCCAGATGAACGGCGGCCTCGCGGGTGGGAGGTGCGCGACGACGGCCACCCCCGCCGAACAGGTCGCCGAGGTCGAACTCCACCCCTTGTCCCCCGAAGCCGCCGAAGCCGCCGAGGCCGCCCCCGCGACGCCCGCGTCCAAAGCCCCCCCCCTGCCGGAACGCTCGGGCACGCTCCGCGTCGAACCCCCCGTGAAGCGCCTCCGGCCCGAATTCGTCGTAGTTCTTGCGCCGTTCCGCATCGGAGAGCACGTCGTAGGCCGCGCTCGCCTCCTTGAAGCGGGCCTCGGCCGCCTTGTCGCCCGGGTTTCGGTCGGGATGGAATTTGCCCGCGAGACCGCGAAAGGCCTTTTTGATCTCGGCTGCGCTCGCGCCGGGCGCAACGCCCAGCGTGGTGTAGAGCTGTGAGTGGCTAGCCATGACGGCTGAATACCACGCCGCTGCTACATTTCGTGGTTCCGCGTGCGGCGTTCGTGCTGCCGTCGGGCGCTGTGCTCGATCGTGCTCACCACGCCGTCGATGCTGCTGTACATGTCGTCGGTCTCGGAAGCGGCCCGCAACAGCTCCCCGCCGCTGCGCAACGTCACTTCGGCGCGGTGACGGTGCTTGTCGACGATGATGGTGAGGTGCGCATGCGCAGGTTCGCGCACGTGCTTGGCCACCTTGACGAAGCGTTTGAGGGCCCAGGCCTTGATGGCCTCCGTGCTGTCAACGTTGCGGAAGGTAAAGTCCAGCTCCACGGTTGCCTCCAGTCAGACGGTCCTACGTTTGGACGACGGGGAAATTCCCATCGCCTCTCGATACTTGGCCACGGTCCTTCGCGCGATGTCCACGTTCTCGCGCTTCAGCAAGCTCACCACCTGATCATCGGAGAGCGGGGCCGCGCCATCCTCCGCCGCGATGATCTTCTTGATCCTGCGCTTCACGGCCTCGGCGGCCACCTGCTCGCCGTGAACGGCATTCACGCCGTTGTTGAAGAAGTACTTCAGTTCGTACAGGCCCTGCGGGCACTGCACGTACTTGTTGCTGGTCACCCGAGAGACGGTGCTCTCGTGCACTCCCACCTCCTCCGCGACATCCTTAAGCACCATCGGCTTGAGGAAGTCGGGACCGCGCTCGAAGAAGTTCTCCTGGCGGCGAAGAATCGACTTCATCACCCTCCCGATGGTGTCTTGCCGACGCCAGATCGATTTCAAGAGGAAGTCGGCGCTCGACAGCCGCTCCTTGACGTAATCACGCTCCACGCGGGTGCTGTCCTTCCCCAGCAGCACGTTCTGGTAGTAGCGGGAGATGCGCAGCTTCGGCATACCGTCTTCGTTTTGGGCCACCTGCCAGGCCGCGCCTACCTTGAACACGTACACGTCGGGCGAGATGTACTGCGGCTCGCTTCCCGTGTAGTTGCGGCCCGGCCAAGGCTCCAGCTGCTTGAGCATCTTGTGGTACTCGACGACATCTTCGTCCTCGAGGCCCATCGAGCGAGCGATGCCCGCGTAGTTGCGCTTCTCGAGGTCGAGGAGGTGGAGCCGAATGATGTCGGGGAGAAAGGGATCTTCCGGAAAGTGGATGCGCGCCTGGATGAGTAGGCAATCCACGAGGTCGCGCGCTCCGCAGCCCAGCGGATCGAGCGACTGGACCACGAGCAGAGCTCCTTCGGCATCCTCGAGATCGATCTCTGCGCCGGGCTCCGCAGCGGAGTTGTGCGCCTCGACAATGTCCGCCAAGCCCAAGGGCAACCATCCCCGTTCATCGAGGTTGTGGATGATTCGCTGCGCGGCAGCGCGCTCCCGGTCGGTGCAGGAGACCATCTGGAGCTGCCACTCGAGGTGCCCGCCGAGCCCCTCAATCTCGGTGAGGTTGGTCTCGATGGGCGGCAGCTCGTCCATCCCGCTGCTGCCACCGCCGCCTTCGGACCGGAACCCTTGGTCGCCCATGTTCTCGATCACCTGGTTCCAGTCCACCTCGCGCGTGCCCGCTCCGTTGTTTTGCTCGGCGGTGTCATTTCGTTCGCTCGTTTGCCCAAAGGTTGCCTCGGTGGCCCCTTCTACCTGAACGCTTCCGGGAACCTCCTCCAGAGTGGGGTTCTCCATCAGCTCCGTTTGGATCTGCTCCGCCAGCTCGATGTGGTTGAGCTGGAGCAACTTCAGGGCTTGCTGCAACTGCGGTGTAATCGCCAGCGTTTGCTGGAGCTTTGCCTGTAGTCGGAGGCTCTGTTTGAATTCCATGCTGCCACCTTCATCGTACCCGAAACGAGGCATCCAACGCAAGGGTCGGCGGCATGTCTCGCGCTAGAAGTCGGCGCCAAGATACCGAGAGCGCGCGTGGGCGTCGGCGGCCACCTCCGCCGGGGATCCCGAAACCTGCACCACACCCGCATCGAGCAGGAGCGCACGGTCGCAGGTCGCCAGCGTTTCGCGCACGGCGTGGTCGGTGAGCAGCACCCCCACCCCGCCGGCCGCGAGCGAGCGAATCAGCGAGCGCAGCCCGGAGATGGCGATGGGATCAATGCCGGCGAACGGTTCGTCCAGCAGCAGGACGAGCGGCTCAATCGCAAGGAGCCGCGCGATCTGCAGCCGGCGTCGCTCGCCGCCGCTCAGCCCCCCCACCGACCTACGCTGGAGCGAGGCGATTCCCACCCGATCGAGCACCTCCGCAACCGAGCCGCGCCGGCCGCTCGACTGCAGCGCGAGCAGCACGTTGTCGTGGACATCGAGGTCCCGGAAGAGGCTGTCCTCCTGCGGGAGGTAGCCGAGACCCCGGCGTGCGCGAGCGTGCAGGGGCAGAGAATTCACGACGTCACCAGCCAGCCGCACCTCGCCACTATCGGGCATCTCAGCCCCCGCAAGCAGCCGGAACACGGTGCTCTTGCCTGCCCCGTTCGGGCCGAGGAGCCCGACCACCTCTCCGGCCGCCACGACGAACGACACCCCGCTCACCACCTCCCGCCCCCCGTACGCCTTGTGGAGACCCGCGGCGGAGAGCGGCGGAGAGGGTGTCAGAGTCGCTGCCACCGCAGGTCGAGCTTCACGTCGCAGGGGTCGACCGTGACTTCGGCGGGGCACCCCGCCTCATCGAAGCTCTCAAGGCTGAGAATGGCGCTGCCCGTGGCTGCGTTGGAGTCGACGAGCTGGAGGAAGAAGTCGACCGTTGCGTTCACATAGCAGCCGGGCCACACCTCCGGTTGGAGCTCCACGGTGTCGAGCACACCGTCCAAGGCTTGCATTGAGGTGGCCCCGAGCTTCCCCTCCTCGAACTGAAGCTGGGTGTCACCGAAGGGAGGCGCGAAGGTGATCGTGTGCGTCCATGGGAGGTCGGCAACGCCTGGCAGCTCCATGGGGGTGGGAAACGAGGTCGCTTCGCCATCAGGAAGAAAGAGCGTGTCAAACGAGCCGTCCCCACAGTTGTCGCTCACCGAAATCATGGTGGCCTCGAACTCGCCGCCCAAAAAACCGTCGGCCTCTTCCGCGGTGCTCTCGCAGCCCACCACGAGAAACAGCCCAGCCGCGAGGGTTCGAACCATGGCCCTCGGTATCCGGTTAGCTCCACGCATGCTCTCGGCATGCAGATGACCGTGGCCCACCGGATCGCAGCGGTCGTCGTAGCAGGGGGCCGCAAGCTGGCCAGTCACCTCCCCCGGAGCATCCTCCGTGCGATCGACAACCGAATCTTCGGGGCGATCTTCCAGGTCACCCGCGTCACGAACGATGCCTACGGGTGGCCTGCGCCGCCGCCGGGAGGAGGAGGAGAGACGGGCGGGACGGAAGACGAGCGCGATCGGTCGCCGCAGGGGTGAGCAAAGGGCGGCCGACAGGCTACCCTCCCCCGCGATGTCCTTCGCCGATCGCCTTGCCCGTGCCGTGCACCAGACAGGCACCCCACTCGTGGTGGGGATCGACCCGTGGCCGGACCGACTGCCAGGCCGGCGCGCCGGCGACGACCGCACGGCGGTAGCGGCGCTGGCACGGGCGTTCGGCCTCGCGGTGGTGGGCGCCGCCGCGGGACAGGTGCCCGCCGTAAAACCCCAGTTCGCGTTCTTCGAGGCGCTCGGGCCCGCGGGGATGCAAGCGCTCGCCGACGTCTGCGCCGCTGCGCGCCAGGCCGGCCTGCTGGTGATCGGCGATGCCAAACGCGGCGACATCGGCACCACAGCCGCCGCCTACGCGGCCGCCACACTGAGCCCCGACGCCCCCTTCCCGTGCGATGCCCTCACGGTGTCGCCCTTTCTCGGGCCCGACTCGTTGGCACCGTTCCTCACCGTCGCGGAGGCCCACGAGCGCGGCCTCTTCGTGCTCCTCCGAACGAGTAACGAAGGGAGCGGGCGGTGGCAGGCGCCCGTGGTGCGCGACCTCGCGGCGTGGATCGACAACACGAATGCAGCGCGGGGGGAGTACGGACCCGTAGGCGCGGTCGTGGGCGCCACACACCCCGACGAGGGCGCCGCGCTGCGAGCGTCGATGCCGCACACCTGGTTCCTCGTGCCGGGTTTTGGCGCCCAAGGGGGGTCCGCGGCCGACGCGCGCCGCATGCTCCGGCCGGATGGGCTCGGAGCGCTGATCAACGCCTCACGCAGCGCCACTTTCCCCAACGGCCACGACGCCGGGTTCGAGTCGGGGCCCGAGCGGTGGATCCGTGCCCGGATTGCTGCGGTGCGCGAAGAGCTGCGGGGGTAGGAGCGGCGGCGCAATCCGCAGCGGCGCCCCTCGCCCCACCGTTGCTGGGCAGACGCGGATTGCCCAACTCGCACATGCTCACGCCAAGAACGGCCCGTCCGCCCCGTGCGCCCGCGCCATCTCGACCACCCTCGCCCAGCTGGCCTCGGCGTAGGCAGTAGCGTCGGAGAACGAGGCCCGGTCGAGCGGATCGGCGAGCTCGAGTCCGAAACGCTGAAACGGAAGGGCGTGTACGCCAGCGGCGCGCACTGCCCGCTCCGTGCCCCACACGCAGGCCGGAACGACTTCGATTCCGTGCTCGAAACAGGCCTGCACCAGCCGTAGGTGCACCTTGTCGGCGATGCGACCGGTGCGCGTGCGGGTGCCCTCCGGAAAAACGTGCAGGTTCGCGCCCGAAGCCAACATGGACATGGCCTCGGTGACCACCCGCTGCCGGGACTCCTTGTTCGATCGGTCAAAGTAGATCACGCCCGATACCCAGCCGGTCAGCCCGAAGAACGGGAGGTAGGCGAGCTCCTTCTTGGCGATGCCCTGACTGTGCGTGTACAGCATGAGCAGGGCCACGTCTTCCCAGCTTCGATGGTTGCAGATCACTAGATAGCCGTCCTGCTTGGGCAGCTTCTCGCGGCCCAGGATGGTCGGTCGGCCCATGCAGGTGACATAGGTGCAGAGCCAGCCAAAAAGGCGTGCTCCGTGGATCGTGTAGCGTTCGCGGCGACCGCGCGGGATCACCGCGAACGGCAGGATCAACGGCGTGACCACCGCGCCCCAGAGGATCACTTGGAACATGCCCATGATGGCCCAGAAGGCGGCAAAGGTCGCGGAGAGCATCGCGCGGCAGCCTAACCTCGGTAGGCCGGACCACGCTGGCCGCGGAGACCCACGCGGGCGGCGGCAGCGGCGGATAAGTAGGGGCCGCAGGGAGAGACGACGTATGTTCCAGGCAACGGAGATCAAGCGCCTCATCGAGGAGTCGATGCCCGGCTCGCTCGCCGTGATCCTCGACGAAGCACAGGACGGTGAGCACTTTGAAGGCGAAGTGATGTCGCCCACGTTCGCCGGCATCTCGCTCATCAAGCAGCACCAGGCGGTGTACGCCGCGCTGGGCCCCCGCATGGGGCGCGAAATTCACGCCCTCGCCCTCAAGACCTACACCCCCGAGGCCTGGGCAAAGGCCGGCAAGGAGCCCCGATGAGCGCAACCGAAAAAATTGAAGAGATCGTGAAGGCCAACGAGGTCGTGCTGTTCATGAAGGGCAACCCGATGTTCCCGCAGTGCGGCTTCTCCGCCCGGGCCACCGGCATTCTTCAGCAGTGCGGCGTGAAGTTCGCCCACGTGAACGTGCTGGCCGACCCCGAAGTGCGTGAGGCCGTGAAGGCCTACAGCAGCTGGCCCACCATTCCCCAACTTTTTGTGAAGGGCGAGTTTGTGGGCGGTTCGGACATCATGATGGAGATGTACGAGTCGGGGGAGCTGCAGAAGCTCGTCGGCGGCGCCTGAGTAGGGCTTCGGGCGCTATACTTCCGGCATGGTGATCCTTCCCGCGCGCAACGAAGGCCCACGGGTGGGCTTGGTCGTGGCCGAGGTGCGCCGGGTGTTGCCGGGCGTGGAGGTGGTGGTGGTCGAGAACGGCTCGGTGGACGACACCGCGCTGCAGGCCCGCCGCGCCGGCGCCACCGTGCTTCGCTCCGCCGAAGGGTACGCCCTCGCTCAGCGCGTCGGCTTCGCCTACGCGCACGCGAAGGGCGCCCCCTGGTGCGCCACCCTCGACGCCGACGGGCAGCACCCCCCCGCCGCCCTGCCGCGCCTGCTCGCTGCGCTCGCCGGCGCCGACCTCGTCGTGGGAAGTCGATTCCTCGACGGCCCCGGGTACCCCGTGGCCGCGCACCGCCGCTTGGCGAACAGCGCCTTCGCCGCGTGGGCCAGCATGCTGGTGGGCCAACCCCTCACCGACGTGACAAGCGGCCTGCGTGCGATGCGCCCGGCCGTTCTGGCCGCGTTTGCAGCCGATTATCCACCAGACGTGGCCGACGCGAACGTGCTGGTGCGGGCGGTACGATCGGGCTGGCGTGTCCAGGAGGTGCCGGTGGCCATGCGCCCTCGCCTTGGGGGGCGCTCGATGCACGATCACCCTCGGAGCGCCTGGTTCGCGCTCCGGATGATTCAGCTCTGCGCCGAAGAGCGGTTCAGCGCCGCAAGAGCATGAAGTAGTGTTCTTCGGGCAGGCCCCGGCGGAACACCTTGCCCACGACCATGCCGGGCACCACGCGGCGCACACGGTCGATCATGTGGCCGTACACCAAGCGTGAGAGCCCCTGCTCGTTCGGGACGAGCGCGGGCCATCCCTCCGGCACGCTCCCCGCGACCACGGTGTAGTCGAACCACACTTCCTCCCCCTCCTCGCGCACCGTGAAGTGCCCCGGGCCCACGAGCCACGAAAATTTCTGCACGTTGATGCCCTGCACCGCCCCATCGCGGGCCACAAGGTGCTTCTCGAACCGGTCGAACCCCGGCAGGAGGTCGTTCTGGCCTTCGTGGCGCACGATCGCGCCCTCCGCGCCGACCAGCTCGGCGAGCGTGAGCGGCTCGCCACACTCCCAGAGCTTCTTCTGCTCGCGTTTGGCGAGGCCGTGCATGAAGTTGGCCTGCTCGTCGGGCGAGAGGGCGGCGAGCGCGGCGCGGAAGGCGGGCAGATCGTCAGTGAGCGTGGGGAGCGGGACCATTCGCGCGAGCTAACCCGGGGGCGCGCCAGCGGGGCCGCCGCCGGAAGGCGGAGGGCCAGGAGGTCCGTTGCCGCCACCACCGCCGCCGCTCCCGCCGCCGCTCCCGCCGCCGCCCGCGGGGCCGCCGCCCGGGTCCTCGCCAGCCGGGCCGTTGCCACTGCCACCCGGGGAGCCTCCCCCCGGCCCCTTCCCGCCTTTCCCACCCTTTCCGCCCTTGCCAGGCCCCTTCGGTACTTCGAAGAGTCCCGAACCGGGATCGCCCATGTCGGAGGAGAACACCTTGTCTTCGAGCCGCGTGATGCGGGCTTCGATGCTGACCACGGCTGTCGCGGTGCCGGGGCCGGTGGGGAAGCCCGCTGTGGGGCGGGCTGCGTCGAGGGCCTCGGCCTCGCCTTTGAGGAGGAGCTGCTCCACGCGACTGAGGCGCTCGTCGAGCGCGGCGACCGTGGCGGCGTCGATGTCGGGGGGGCGCGCGGACTCCAGCGTTTCGAGCCGGTGGGCGTGGCCGGCAAGCACGTCGGCCACCGGGCGGGCCTCCCACATCACGTCGGCGGCGGAAGGAGGCGGCGCGGAGCCCGAGCCGCAGGCGAGGAGGAGGAGGATCATTGGGGGATTGTACCGCGAGTCGCGCTACTCCACATACCCCAGCGCCCGGAGCGCCTCCTCGTCGGGGCCGACCCCGCTCCCCTCCCCGAGCCCCACCACCGGTTGCTCAGGGTGTGCGGCCAGCCACGCAGCGGCCAGCCCGTCGAAAATGGGCGGGAGCGCGGCGAACGGGTGGGTCTCCGCAGGATCGGCGGCCAAGTCGAAGGACTCGCGGGAGCCGTCGGTGCCGAGGATGAGCTTGTGGGCGCCAACGCGGAAAGCGCGGCGGGTGCGGTTGAATCGTGCCCCGTACGCCCGGGCGCCAAGGTCCTTCTTGAGCGTGAGCGTGAGCTCCGACACGGCGAGGTCGTCCGGGCGCTCGATGTCGTCGTGGGGAAGGCCCGCCGCCGACAGCACCATCCACGCGAGGTCGTGCGTCTGCACCAGCGAGGCGTCGCGGCCAGGCGCAAGGTCGGGGGCCCGTGCGAGGAAGGGCACGTGGAGCACGGGCTCGTAGACGTCTTTGGCGTGCTCCACGAGCGAGTGTTCACCAAGGTATTCGCCATGGTCGGCGAGGATGTACACGTGGGGGGCCTTCACCTGCTGGAGCAGCAGGCCCAGCTCGAGGTCGAGAAAACGAAGCTCGGCGTCGTAGGCCTCCGACCACGAAGCCTGCACGTCCGGGTCGAGCCTTCCGCCCTGCAAGAGCTTGGCTGAGGCGCGTCGGAAGCCGCCGCCGTTGCCCGGCAGCGACGCGGGCCGCAGCAGCTCCGGCGAGCGTACAAATCCCCGGCGCGGCACGTAGGGGGTGTGCGCGTCCATGAAGTTCACGAACAAGAACAGCGGGTGCTCGTCGGCCTGCGCGAGCACGGCCTCCGCCATCGGCCGGATGCGGTCGGCGGGCGTGTAGCCCACCCCCCGGGTGTCGCGCTCGGGCGCTTCGTTCACCCAGGCGTCGAAGCCCTGCGAGAGCCCGAACGACGGGTGCAGGAACGCTCGGTTTCCGGTGACGGCCACCGTTCGCCAGCCTGCGGCCTGCAGCCGCTCGGCGACCGT
>CANKOI010000016.1 GCA_947484175.1 Deltaproteobacteria bacterium | reverse complement strand
CACAATGCCCCACTTCGAAGAAGGCACGACGCTCGACCGATTCCTGTTCGACACCATGCGCGCGAGCCCCGGAGCCACCGGGCAGCTCGTGACCCTGCTCAAGCAGGTGGCGCTGGCGGGCAAGCTGGTGAATGCGCGAGTTCAGCGCGCTGGGCTCGCCGGGATGCTCGGCGCGGTGGGCGGAATGAACATCCAGGGCGAGTACGTTCAGAAGCTCGACGTGTACGCCAACGACACGTTCAAGCGCGCCCTCGAACATGCCGGCGTGTGCTGCATGATCGTGAGTGAAGAAGACGAGGAGCAGATGCTCATCCCCGCCGCGTACGACACCGGCGACTACGTGTTTTCGATGGACCCGCTCGACGGCTCCAGCAACATCGACACCAACGCCTCGATCGGCACGATCTTCGGCATCCACCGTCGCCTCAGCTCGGGCCGCGATGGGCTGCTGTCCGACGTTCTCAGGCCCGGTCGCGAGCTGGTCTGCGCAGGGTACCTGCTCTACGGGGCCGGCACCATGCTCGTTCTGAGCACGGGCTCGGGCGTTCACGGATTCACCCTCGACCCCAGCGTGGGCGAGTTCTTCCTTTCGCACCTCGACATCCGTCTGGAGCCGGGCACGCGCTCGTACAGCTGCAACGAGGCCTACGCCTCGCAATGGGACCCTCGCTTGCAGGCTTGGCTCACGGGTCTGAAGGACCCTGCGTTGGGATGGTCCGCGCGCTACATCGGCTCACTCGTGGGAGACTTCCACCGCAACCTCGTGAAAGGTGGCATCTTCCTCTACCCCCCCACCGCCAAGGCGAAAGCGGGCAAGCTCAGGATGCTCTACGAGGCCCAGCCCCTCGCCTTCCTCGCCGAGGCTGCCGGTGGCGCGGCCAGCGACGGGCGCGGGCCGATCCTCGACAAGGTGCCTGGCTCCCTGCACGAACGCACGCCGCTGTTCATCGGCAACTCCGACGCGGTGCAGCGCATCGTGGAGGTGCTGAACTCATGAGCGTCACGCCGGGCGGGAGTGCGGCAGCGACCGGCTCCCGCTGGGAAGTGGAGGAGGAGGCGATGGTCGAGCAGATCACCGTCCCCGGCTCGCAGGCTCGCCTCTTGAAGTCGCGGCTGCGGCTCGCCAGCCGGCTCTCGGTGGTGCGGAAGCGGCTCCCCGGTGTGGAGGGGGCGCCGGTGGTCCTGGTGCACGGCTTTGCGCAGAACCGGTACACGTGGCACAGCTCCGGGCGCTCGATGAGCGCCTGGCTGGCCTCGCAGGGGCTTGACGTCTACGTTCTGGAGCTGCGAGGGCATGGCAACAGCCGGGCCTCCGGCGCACCCGAACGGTTCGCCGACTACGTGGAGGATGCCGCTGAGCTCGCCGAGGCGATCGGGCAGCCCGCCTTCTGGGTCGGACACTCCCTCGGGGGCGCTGTGGCGTACGCTCTTGCTACGCGCTCGCCGGTACGCGGCGTGATCGGGATCGGTGCGGTGTACCGGTTCGGGCAGCACAACCGGGTCGTGAACTGGCTCACCCGCGCCTCCCATCTGGCTCGCGCGCGCGGACTTCTGGGCGGCCTCTCCGTGCGCACCCGGCTCGCCGGCCAGGTGCTCGGTCGCCTCTACGGCATCTCGGACATCGCGGGGTATGCGTTTCCGGTGAGCGGGTGGGCTCCCGGTAGCCTTGAGCCGGAGCTCCTCGCCGAACGACTGGAACGGGGCTTCGACTGGACGAGCCTGCACGTGTGGCTCGATATGTCGCGGTGGGCCCATGACGGCGGGTTCGACTACGCGCCGGAGTGGGCCCATACCGACGTGCCGCTGTTGGTGATCACCGGTGACCTCGACCATCTCATGCCCCCCTCCGACGCCCGTGCCGCGTTCACCGAGTCCGGCAGCCGCGACAAGCAGCTCCTTGAGCTTGAGCCTTGGAGCACCGGCACCCACTGGGGCCACCTCGATCTCGTGAGCGGCAAGCAGGCGCCCGAACATGTGTGGGCGCCCGTGAGTGCCTGGATGGGGCTTCGTTAGCGTGAGCGCCATCCAGGAAATCCACGGCTGCCCGCTGCTTGAGCGCATCGGCGAGGGGGGCATCGCCGACGTTTTCCGCTCGACGTGGCAAGGCCGAGAGGTTGCGCTGAAGGTGCTCCGGGAGCCCGACAGGGTGTCGGTGGCGCGGCGGTTCGCGCGCGAGGGGCGCCTCCTGCAACGCCTGCACCACCCGGGGCTGGTGCAGTGCTTTGAGGTGTTGGGGGGAGACACGCCGGCGCTTGTCCTCGAGCTTCTCCGTGGCACGGCGCTCGACGAGCGTCTGGCGCGCCAGCCGCTGGACGGCAACGAGGCGATGGGCGTCGGGTCGGCGATTCTCCGCGTGCTGCAACACCTTCATGAGCGAGGGGTGGTGCACCGCGATGTGAAGTCGTCCAACATCTTCTGCACCGGCGACAACCGGACCGTCCTGATGGACCTCGGGCTCGCCGCCGACGTCGCGGACCCGCTCTCCACCACGCTGGGCGATGTGCTCGGCACCTACGCCTACATGGCCCCCGAACAGATCGCCGGCTCCGAGACCGACCATCGTTGCGACCTGTACAGTCTTGGGGTGACGCTCTACGAGGCGGTTTGCGGCACACGCCCCTACAACGCGCGCTCCGCGGCCGCCTGGCTCGTCGCGCACCGCAGCGGCGAGGCCACCCCTCTCAGCGAGGTGGCGTCGGGCGTCCCCCTGCGATTTGCCGCGCTCGTGGATCGGTTGATGGCGCGAGACCCCGCGGTACGGCCTTCCTCCGCGGCGGTGGCGCTGGCCTTGCTGACTGGCGCGGTGGGATCGAGGTTCCCGCTGCATTCCCCAGTGATGGGCGGTCGGGGTTCGGCGATCGGGGCCGTGAGCGCCGTGATCGACGGGGGCGGCTGGTTGCAGCTCATCGGCCCCATGGGCTGCGGGTTTTCGGCGATGGCGAGGCGCGCTCGCCTCCTCGCTGCCGAGTCCGGTGTGGAAGTGATCGGCTTCCGCGGTAGGCGCCGAATGGGGGCGGACGACGTGCGGAACGTACTCTCGCAGGAGCTCGTCCGGTTTGGACTGCCACAGGCCGAGAGCGAGGCGGCGCTGCTCGTCCTGCTGGAAGACCTGGCGCGGGAAGGCGTGGTGCTGCTGCTCGCGGAGGAGGTGGACTCGCTGGCGCCAGAGGCCCTCGAGGTGCTTACCCGAGCCAGCAAGGTGCAGGGGCTGGCGGCCGTGCATTTCGGCACGGAGCTTCCTGAGGAGGAAGGCGCACGCCGGCTCGAACTCCGGCCGCTTTCGACCGAGGAGATTCGTCGCGTCGTAGAGGGGATGCTCTCCACGCAGGCTGTTCCCGCGGGTTTTGACCAGGCGCTGGCCGAGGCGTCGGGCGGCCTGCCCGCGTTTGTGGTCGCCCTAGTCCGGGAGCAGGTGGAGGCGGGGTGTCTGCGCCGGGAGGGCCTGGCGGACACGGGCCAGCCTGCGTGGAGTTGGGATGCCTCGGGGGGTGTGGTGCTCGGAGAAGGCACCACACGGATGCTGGGCCGGGCCTTGAGAAGCCTGTCGAGCGGCTCGCGGGCCGCCCTCGAGCTGCTCGCAGTCGCGGACGACAACGTGCCTGTGGAGCTCGCCATCGTGGCGCTGGGCGGCACGGGCGACGGGCTGGAGTTCGGGCAACTCGTGGGGCGGGGGATGGTTCGCTCGTGGACGGAGGGCGGCGAGGACTGGATGGCCGTGTCGCGGGCGAGCATCGAACGGGTGGTGCTGGAGGGCATCGCTCCCGCTCGAAAGCGCGAGCTTCACGGCAATCTGGCCGACGCCGCGCAGGCAAGGGGCGAGGGGGAGTGGGAACGGCGTTTCTTGCTTTTCCATCGTTCGTTGGCCTCCGTAGGCGGGGAGGGGGCGGTGGCACTGGTGGAGCTAGGTGAGCTGCTCGCTCGTGCCGGGCGGCCCATCCGAGCGCTCCGGGTACTCGATGTCGTACCTGAGGGCGGGGAGACAGCGCTCCCCGAACTTCTTCCTCGCCGTGCGATGGCCCGAGTGGAGGCGTTGGTCACCCTCGGTCGCCTGGGCGAGGCGCTCACCGCGCTGGCCGCGGGGGCTCGGCTCGCATCCGACGTGTCGACCCCGACCGAAGCGCGCCTCGTGGACTCTCTTGAGCTGGAGATTCTCCTCGACATGGGTAGCCCGCCGAGTGCTGCGCTGATCGAGCGCGTGAGCGCGCGGATGGGAGATGGCGCTGTGGGCGCGCTGCACGCGATGGGCAGACTGGCCGCCATGCGGGGGCAGTTGCCAGCCGCCGCCTCCCTGTTTTCAGCCGCGGGAGCCTCGGCCGGATCGAGGATCGACCGCCTCGCGGTACGCTCGCAACTGGGCCACGCGGAAATGATGCTGCTCTCGGGCAAGGCGATCGAGTCGGAGCGGGCGCTCGCAGGCTTGGTGCGTGCGCTGCGTGGTCGCGACCGCGGGAGCCTCCTCGCGGCGGCATTCGTGGCGCTCGCGAGGGTGCAGCGCACGCTGGGTCAGCTCGGTCGCGCCGCGGATACCATCGTGCTCGCGGCGACGGGGCGCTCGGTCGGTACGCCGGCGGCGGCGCTGGGAACCGACGTGATCGCGGCCTGGGTAGCGGTAGGCACGGGCGATCTCGTGCTGGCGTCGCGTTCGCTGGCGCGGGTGGGCGCTGTTGTCGGCGCCGTGCGCTACCCGGTACGCGCGCTCTACTTTGAGGTGCTGGCCGAGTTGCGTCGCGCCCAGAACGACGGGCCGGCCGCGCTGGCCGCCCATCTCGCCGGGGCCGAGGCGGCGCGCACGGCCGACGATGCGCTCGGCCTCGCGTTTCACGAGGCGATGGCGGCGCTGCGCACCGCCAACGCGCAGCTCACGGCCAATGCGGTGGCCCGCCTCACCGAGGTGGGCGCACCTCGCCACCTCGCCCAACTGTACCTGTTGGGCGGGGTGATCGGCCGCGACCCGGAGATTCTGGCTTCGGCCGAAACCGCCGCCCGAGAGTGTGAAGATCCGATTTTACTGCTGAATGTGCTGTTCGAGGGTCGGGGAGCGGGGCGGCGAGCCGAGGCCCGCAGCCTTGCCATTGGCGTGCTGGATGGCATCAACGGTCCCGCTCGCGACTGCTTCCGGGACCAGCCGCACGTACGATGGGCCCTTGCCGAGGCGAGCCGGTCTGAAGGGGGCCCCCGTGATACGCGGGTTTGATGTCCCGCATTGAATCCGACACGCTCGTCCTCATTGATCCGCGAAGTGGCGACGAGGTGGGCACCCTAGCCTGCACGCCGGTAGGCGAAGTGGCGAAGCAGGTGCAGCTTGCCCGCGTGGCCGGGCAGGCGTGGCGAGCGCGCACGCTCGAGGACCGGATGGGAGTGGTGCGGCGGCTCCGCGACGGCACCCTCGCGCGGGGCGCAGAATTCGTGCAACTGCTCGGCTCCGAGCTCGGCAAGCCCGCCGGCGAGGCGTGGACGAGCGAGATCGTCACCATGGGTGAGTTGTTCGAGCACTGGCTCGCCGTCATCGAAGACGAGCTGGAGCCGGTGCCGCTGGAGCTCAACCCCCTCAACTACCCGGGCAAGCAGATCCGGGTTCAGCCGGAGGCCCTTGGGGTAATCGGGCTGATCATGCCGTGGAACTACCCCGTGCACCTGCCGATGCGCACGATCGTGCCGGCGCTCCTGGCGGGCAACGCCGTGGTCTTCAAGCCGAGCGAACACGCACCTCGCTGTGGCGCGCTCCTCGCCGAGGTGTTCGCCGCTACCTTGCCGGCCGACCTCGTCGTGACCGTTCAGGGCGGGCCTGAGCAGGGCGCCGCGCTGATCGACGCAGGCGTCGACAAGGTCGTGTTCACGGGCAGCGGAGCGGGCGGTCGGGCGGTTGCGGCCCGCGCCGCTCAGCAGCTCATTCCTTGCTCGTTGGAGTTGGGAAGCAAGGACGCCGCGGTGGTCTTGTTCGACGCGAAGATGCCGCGTGCGGTGCAAGGTGTCGTATGGGGAGCCTTTCACAACGCGGGGCAGGACTGCGCCAGTGTGGAGCGCGTGCTCGTCGACCACCGCATCGCTGATCGTTTCGTGGAGGAGGTCGTGGCTGCGGCTCGGGCGCTGCGGGTGGGAGAGGACGTGGGCCCGCTGGTGAACGCGGCGGCGCTGGAGAAGGTGCACGCCCAGGTGCAGGATGCGGTGGCGCGGGGCGCCACGCTTCACTGCGGTGGCGCACCCACCGGGCAAGGCTACTTCTACCCTGCGACCGTGCTCACGAACGTGCCGGTCGACTCCGACCTCTGGCGGGAGGAGACCTTCGGCCCCATCCTGCCCATCGCCTCCTTCCAGACCGAAGACGAAGCGGTGGGGATGGCGAACGACTCGCCCTACGGCCTGTGCGTGAGCGTGTGGTCGAAGGATGTGGCGAGGGCCGAAGCGCTCGCGCTCCGCGTGCACTGCGGCGTGAGCTTCGTGAACAACTGCTGCTTCTCGGGCCCCATGGGCGGTGCCGCTTGGGGAGGGCGCGGCCAGAGCGGGTACGGCGCCACGGGTTCACGCTGGGGGCTCGCGGGCCTGGTCTTCCCAAGGACTGTCGTGATCGACCGCTCGGGCGGAGCAAAGGAGATATGGTGGTTCCCCTACACACCCGCGCTGAGCCGGATGGCTTCGGGGCTGGTGGAGCTGGGTCGGTCGGGGGGGTCCAAGCTCGCGGGCGTGAAAAACACGCTCGTCGGGTTGGTCACGCGCTGGAAATCAACGTGAACATGCAGGTGGTGTGCTGATGCGGTATCTCGGACTTGATCTTGGCCTCACTCCCCGTGACAGCTCGGGGGGGGTGGTGCTCGAGCCGGCGGAAGGCGGCGTGCGGGTTGCTTCGGCCGACTCGTTGCGGGCGCACGAAGATACGTTGAGGTGGCTCGCCCGAAACCGCCCCCGCACGGGCTGCGTGCTCGCCATGAACGCCCCGGTCATCGTCGAAAACCTCTCGGGCAGCCGCCCCTGCGACAAGTTGCTCGCCGAACACTTCTCCGTGTACCGGATCGACGAGTACGCGAACAACACCGTCTCTTCTTCGCACCCCCGCACGATGGCCAAGGGGCTGGCCCGGATGGGCTTCAGCTTCGATCCAGCCAGCACCGCTGCCGAGCGTCTGGTCGAAACGCATACGCCGTCGGCGCAGATCCTGCTGTTCGGCATCGACCGTCCGGTGCGCATGAAGGCGGGCCCCATCGGCGGCCGCAAAGAGGCGGTGGCGCGGCTTCGTGAGCTGATCGTGGAGAAGTTGTACACCGGCGTGCCGCGGCTGCTGCCATCCCCCGCGCTCGACACGCTGTTGTCGGCCCACCTCCCCGACCTGAACGGCACCCGCCTTGGCGAGCTGGAGGAGCGGCTGGAGGCGTTGCTCGTGGCCTACATTGCCGCCTGGCTCGGTGAAAACGGCTCCGAAGCCTGCGCCTTCCTCGGCGATCTCACTCGCGGTTACATCCTCTTGCCCGACCCCACTCGTTTCGAGGCCACGCAGGGTTAGCCGGTCCCCTACGGAAGGCCGATGAGCACCCGAGGATTCACAGACAAGTCGATGCAGCTGGAAGCCCGCTTCGGAGGGTGGGGGCTGCAGCGGAGGGCCTACGCGGAACCCGACGTGGGGGACCACTTCGCGCCCGATGTGGCCGTGGAGATCCTCCAGTACGACTTGGACCTGTGGATCGACCCCGAGGCGCGCACCCTTCGCGGCGAAGCGCGCATCGTGGTGCGGTGGCTTGCGGGGCAGAGCGGGGAGCTGGTGTTGGACTCCGAAGGCCTTACGGTGGAGTCGGCCACTACGCTTGATGGGGAGCCGCTCACCTTCTGGTGCGGCGAGGGGAAACTGCGGATCGCTCACTGCGACGGGGTGGTCGTGAAGTGGACGGGATCGCCCCAGCGCGGCCTCTACTTCGTGGGCCCGTCCGCCTGGACGCAGTGCCAGGACGAAGATGCCCACCATATTTTCCCCTGTCTCGACCACCCCAGCGTGAAGCACCCTTGGAGGGTGCGAATCCACGCGCCACCCGGTTTCGTAGTGGTGGGGAACGGTCGCCGCGTTGGGGAGGAGTGGATCGTCGACTCGCCGATGCCCGCGTACTTGTTCACGGCGGTGGTGGCGCGGCTCGACCTGCACCGCTCGCACGCCGGCAGCGTGTCCGTCGACTACTACGTGCCCGTGGGCACCCCGGCAGGCGAGGTGCAGCGGGCCTTCGCCAAGACCCCCGCGATGATCGAGCACCTCTCTGAACGGTACGGCGCCTACCCCTGGGCCCGGTACGATCAGGTGGTGGTGCACGACTTCATCTTCGGCGGGATGGAGAATCTCGGGGCCACGACGCTCTTCGACCTCGTACTGGTCAACGACGCGGCGGCTCCAGACTCCGACATGGAATCGCTGGTGGTGCATGAGCTCGCGCACCAGTGGTGGGGCGACCTGGTGACCTGCCAGGACTGGTCGCAGGCGTGGCTGAATGAGGGGTGGGCCACCTACACGGAGTCGGTGTGGTTCGGGCACTCGCGGGGGGCCGACCACGGCGTGTGGCACCGCTGGGAGCAGGCTCGCGACTACTTCGCCGAAGACTCGGGCCGCTATCGGCGCGGCATGGTGAGCTACCGGTTCAAGCATCCCATCGACATGTTCGATCGGCACATCTACGAGAAGGGTGCGCTCGTTCTGCACAGCCTCCGGGGCGTTCTTGGCGACGAGGCCTTCTGGGCCGGTACTCGACTGTACCTCGATCGGCACGCCTACGGAACGGTGCACACCCGGCATCTCCAACGGGCGTTTGAAGACGCGAGCGGTCGTAATCTCGACGGGTTCTTCCAGCAGTATGTGTATGGGGCAGGTCATCCATCGCTCACGGTGGAGTTGTCCTGGGCGGAGGGCGAGCTCAGCGTAAAAGTGCAGCAGACGCAAGAAGGCGAGGGCGTGGCCGCGACCTTCCGGGTGCCGCTGTGCATCGAATTCGCCGGCCAGCGGCACACACTTCGGCTCGATGCCCGCACGCGAACGTGGCAGTTCCCCGCCCCGGAGCGTCCGGCGTTCGTCGGCGTGGACTCGCACTTCGGCGTGCTGGCCGACATCCAGCTCTCGGCCCCCGTATGGCTGCTCGTGGGGGGGCTCGTGCATGATCCCGGGGTGGTCGGGCGGGTGCGTGCGGCGCGCGCTCTGGCGAAGGAGGGCTCGCGGGAGGCGCTCGCAGCGCTCAGCTCTGCGCTCCGCGCGGACCCCTTCTGGGGCGTGCGCGCGGAGGTGGCTGACGCCCTCGCGGGCACCGGCAGCACCGCCGCCTTGGGGGCGCTTGGCGCGGTATCCGGCGAACCCGACCCCCGCGTGCGCCGCCGTGTTGTCGTTGGCCTCGGGCGCTTCCGCACGGAGGGGGTCGATGGCACCGTAGCTGCCTACCAAAACGACGCGTCCATCCACGTGCGGGGAGAGGTTGCGCGCGTGCTGGGGCAGCTGCGCTCCCCCCTCGCTCGGCCGGCCTGCGAGGCACTCCTGAGCGAATCGAGCTGGGGCGAGGTGCTTCGAGCCCGTGCGCTCGAAGGGCTCGGCTCCTCTGCCGAGGCGGCCGTCTTGGAGTTGCTCCTCTCGTGGACGGGGCTGGAGAGGCCTTCCCGCGCTCGCGCGGCCGCGGCCGCGGCGCTTGTCCGGCTCGCCGACGACGTGGAGTCGGTCCGGCGTGTGGTAGCCGAGCGCCTGATCCAGCTCGCCGACGACACCAACTACCGCGTACAGGTGGCCGCCATCCACGCGCTCGGCGTGCTGCGCGACCCGCGCTCGTCGCCCTTGCTCCTTCGTCTCCATGCCTCCGCCGGCGACGCCCGCTGCCGCCGCCTCGCTTGGGAGGCGCTGCAGGGCGTGCGCGAGGGGCGCACCAGCGAGGGAGGGCTCGCAGCGCTGCGCAGCGAGGTGGAAGGGCTCGTAGAGAGCGGTCGTAAGCTCGGCGAGCGGGTCGGGAAGATCGAGGCGCCGCGGTAGGGGTGCGCACCCTGGCCGACACGCTCGCCGACCTCGGGCGGCATCCCCTCGCCGTGCCGTGGCGCATCCGGCTCCACCGAACTTGGGGGACAGCCTCCTCGCCTCGCGAGTTCGTGGTGTTCGCCCCCGCGCTTGGGCGGTCGGTGTGGCCCGTGCTGGCCCGCGCGCACAACGCCAGCCTGCTCTCCAACCCCGCCGCGGTGGAGGTGGTGGCGCCGCTGCCAGAGGCCGAGCTCGAACCCGCGCTCAGCAGGGTTCGCGCCGTGCATCAGGTGCCGTTCTTCGTGGCGCCGGCCCCGGTGGAGTCGCGCCGGCAGCTCGACGTGCCCAGCGTGGACCGCCCGGTGTTGCAGCAGCCAGGCCCCGGCCTCGCGCTGGGGCTCGACATCGGCGGCACCAGCATGAAGGTGGTTGCGATGCGTGCCGAGGCCGTGGTGGGCAGCGCGGGCGGCGCCACCTGGCCGCCAGGGGAGTTCGGCATCGAGTCGCTGATCCGGCGGTCTCGCGCCCTCTTAGTGGAGGCGGCGGCGGGCGAGGCCGTGGGCTCGCTGGGCATCGGGCTGGCGGCGCCGCTCGGCGTGGGGGGGCAGGTGCTCGAGCTCTCGACGATTCTGCGCGAGCGGGTCGGCAGCACATCCGCCTTCGATGGCTTTGCCGAGCGGGTGGCCGACGGCCTCGTGGAGGGGCCGGTCGTGTGTTTCAACGACCTCAGCACGCTCGGGAGGTACCTCTCGGCGGGGGGCGCCCGGCGCCTCGTGCGCGTGCAGATCGGCACGAGTTTTGGGGGGTGCTGGATCGACGCGGACGGCGACGTCGTGGCCACCGAGATGGGTCGGTTGGTGGTGGATGTGGGCCCCGACGCTCTCGCGCACACCTACCTGCCGCTTACCGGTGCGATGCGCACGTACCTGAGCAACCTCGGCGTGGGCCACGTGCTGGCCGCCTGTGGCATCGAGGCGGTGCCGGCCGAAGCGGGCCTCGCCTTGCGGGCAGCGCTGGAGGCGGGGAATCCCGCGGGAGCCGAGGTGGTGCGCCGGCTGGCGGCGGTCATGGTGGGGGTGTTGCAGGAGTTCGCGGCGCTGCTGGTGGGGATGCAGGCCGTGGAGTGCGGCGGCAGCATGCTGCAAGGGCCGGCGGGTGCGCTGTTGCAGGCCGAGGTTGGCAAGAGTTCGCCGTTGCCGTTCCGCGTGGCTGCGCGCCCGGGCGAGGACGGCGCCATCGCCGCCGCGCTCGCCCCGCGCGTTGCGGCCCCCTTGCGAGGGCTCCGAAGGATCGGACCGGGGCGGTGAGGGGGGGGCGGAGGGCCCTCCGTACCGGATGTCCAGAAATTGTCAGGCTTTCGCGCTCGCGGGACTTGTACCCTCACCGCGTGTCGCCTACGATCCCGCTGTGGTTCCGCCGCTGCTTCCCCTGCTCCTCAGCGCTGCATTCGCGGCCGACGAGTTCGGCGACTTCACATACTACTACGGCGACTTCCACGTTCACACCGGCGTTTCTGGCGACGGGGGCTCCTCCGACCTCACCTGCGACGGCGATTGCGGGGCATGGGCCGATGTGTACACGTCAGGGAGAGACAACGGACTCGATTTCATGGCGGTGTCTGACCATGTGAACGGGACGACGGCGGCGGCGTCCGCGTCGGGCATGGCCGACAACTTCACGCTCGCGGCGAGTGAGCTCGACGAAGCGGGGGGCTTCGTGACCATTCCCGCCGCCGAAATCTGGGCGCAGGTGGCGGGCGCGCACCTCGGCCACCGCACGCTGCTCATGTTTGAGGACGACGCCAGCCTCGCGGCGATCACGCTCACCGACCTGCAGCCGGTAGGCACGACCGATGTCGACGTGGGGAGCTGCTCGGCGCTGGAGACCTGGGCAACGAATCTAGCGGCCACCTGGGGTTCCATGCTGCTGATCCCGCACCACCCGGCCGTCACCATGCCGATGTGGACGGATTGGAGCTGCTACCAGCTCTCCTTCGAGCCGGTCGTGGAGATTTACTCCGAGCACGGCAACAGTCTGGGCGACGGCCTCGGCTACGACGACGTGTGGAGCGGGGAGCACGCCGGCAGCACCGTTCTGGAGGCGATCGACCCCGATGGGCTCGCGCTGGAGATGGGATTCGTGGCCGCTAGCGACAAGCACAACTCCCGCGCCGGCGATGTCTGCTCGCTCGACACGGAGATGAAGAGCCATCCCTACGGCGGCGGGCTCACGGTTGTGGCCATTCCCACGGCCGACACCTTCGACCGCATGGCGATCTACGACGCGATGGTCGAGCATCGAACGCTCGCCACCACCGGTCCGGCGCTCCCCGTCGAGCTCCGTTTCGAGAGTGGTGGCGCCAGCCTCGCCACCCTCGGCGAGTCCGTCGGCCTGCCTACCGGGCAGGAGCTCGACGTGCTCGTGGCGGTGCCGGAGAGCCTTGCGGCCTACGTGATCGAGGTGGTCGCCGTTACGCCGGCCTCGCGGTTCACCATGGACGACCTCGGCGGCGGGGAGTGGAGCACCACCCTCGATACCGCCGACGCGTCAGGGTGGGTGTACGTATCGGTGGAGATCGATGGCGACCTCTGGTACGGCAGCGCCGGCTGCGACGACGGAGGCAGCGACACCCTCGAATACGTGTGGACCTCGCCCGGCTACATCAGTGACGTAGCCGGCGATCTCGACGGCGACGGCATGACCGTGGCCGATGGCGACTGCGACGACGGCGACAACGGCATCTCCCTCGGCGCCGACGAGGTGGCGGGCGACAGCATCGACCAAGACTGCGACGGCGCCGACGAGGCCATCGTCGTAGAGGGCATCTTCGACACCGGTACGGTGGCGATCGAACCCGACACGGCTACCGTCGCCACGATCGAGGCTGCGAGCCCTGCCGACCCGGATACCGGAACGGCCCCGGTGCCGCGCAAGAGACTGGGCAGCAAGGTTCGTCGCATCGCCGCGGGCATCCCCCCCGCCGTGCGCTGGCGCCCCCGGCGTTAGCTCTGGCGGCCGTACCAGGCGGTGCGGGCACGGTGCAGCGGCCACCGCGCTGCGTGCCACGGGAGAGCGCTGGCGCGCCGTAGTCCGCGGCGGTCGAGGGAGGGGCGGAAGCTCAGCCAGGCGTGCTCGGCGCGCAGCAGCTCGCGCATCGCCGCGTAGAACGGTTGGGGGAAGGCGCCGGCGAAAAGCACCTCGTTGTCCATCGCGCTCGCCCAGTGGGTGCGGGTGAGCGAGGCCCTCACCGCCTCATGGAAGGGCGTGCCGGGGAGGGGATAGCTCACGCTCACGCCGATCTCGTCGGGGCGAAGCCGCCGCACCATGTCGAGCGTGGCCAGCGCTTCCTGATAGCCCTCGCCGGGGTAGCCAAGCTGGAGGAAGAAGCCCACCCGGATGCCGGCGCCGCGCAGGCGCTGCGTGGCCAGCTCGATGTCGGCGCGTGTCTGGTCTTTGTCCATCGCGGCGAGCACCGAGTCGCTGCCGCTCTCGGCGCCCATCCACACCTCGGTGCAGCCCGCGGCGGCGAGGTCGGACACGTAGGCGCCCTCGCGCACGAGGTCGGCTCGGGTGTTGCAGCGGAAGGGGAGGGGGGTGCCGGCGACCCGATCCCGGAAAGCGCGGAGCCATGCGGGCTTGACGGCGAAGATGTCGTCGGTGAACCACAAGCCGTCCGGGGGGGTGGGGCCGGCGCGGAGAGCCTCGATCTGGCGGGCGACCCGCTCCGGTGAGGCGTACTGGTAGCTGCGGCCCCACGTGGGCTTCGCGCACCAGTTGCAGCGGTAGGGGCAGCCACGGGCCGTCGAGAGGTTTAGCTCCCAGCGGCCGTGCTGCGCCCGCCAGCGCGCCGCGTAGGCGGGGAGGTCGACCATCGACCACGCGGGGTCGGGGAGGGCGTTGAGGTCGGTGCGGTTCGGACGCCCTGAGCGTTCGGGCGGCGCTTCGCCGAGCGCGAAGGCCACAACGGCGTCGTCGTGTTCGCCGCGCACGACGACCGAGGCGCCAGCCGCCTCGTAGGGCTCGGGGTGGTCCGTCGGGTCGGGCCCCGCCACCAGCACCTCAGCGCCGCTCGCCCGCGCCTGAGCAACCATCTCCAGCGCGGCGCTGCGTTGCGCGGTGGTGCACATCTTCACGGGAACGCTGTGGGGGTCGCTCACGATCGCCACCCGGCGCGGCCGGTGGCCCGAGAGCGCGAGCGCGAAGGCCTTCCCGTCGGGCTGCATGGTGGCGTCGAAGAGGGCCACGGGCAGCCCGCGCGCGCGCAGTTCGGCGGCGCTCACAAGGGTGCCCAACGGGGGGTAGGGGCGACCGGAGGCGACCTCGGCGGGGTCGAGCGCCATGCGGTAGGGGCTCACGATCAGCACGCCAGACCCCTATCCGCGGCGGGTGGCCACGAGCATGCCGGCGATGGTCACGATTCCAGCGAGCACGGTGCGAGCATCGAGGTTTTCGCCGAGCACCGCCCATGCGACCGCCGCCGCGATCGAGGGCTGGAGACACACGAAGACCGCCACCACGCTCGACGGCAGCGAGCGCAGCGCCACCAGGTTCAGCAAGTAGGTGCCCACCGTGGTGCCGAGCACGATCGCCGCCAGCGCGGACCACGCCTCTGCATCCGGGGAGAGGGGGGCCGGCAGCCCGGTGACGGCGAGCACGGGAACGACGGCCCAGGTAAAAAGCCAGGCCGCCAGCGACCAGGGGCTTTGGGTCGTGAGCAGCTCGCGCCCCAGCACCAAGTAGATCGCGTAGCAGAAGGCGTTGCCCAGCACCATCAGGTCGCCCACCCACGCGCCGCCCTCGAGCGCAGCACTACTGGTGATCACCAGCGTGGACCCGCCGAAGGCCAGCGCGATCCCCAGCACGCGGGAGGCCCTGAGCGGCTCCCGACCGGCGAGCACCGCCACGACCAAGGTGGCCACCGGCACCGTGGTAACGAGGATCGTAGCGTGGGTCGCCGAGGTGCGCGCGAGCCCGTACATGAAGAGCAGCTGGTTGGCGACGATGCCGAACATCGACGCCAGTGCAACCTGACCGTGCGTTCGCCACGCCAGCGGCGGTTCGCGGCGCCAGACCCGGATCGCCTGAAACACGAGCGCCGCCCCCACCACGCGGGCCAGCGACACCCCACCGGGACCGAACGCGGGGAACGCGAGCTTCGACAGCACGGCGTGCAGACCGAACAGGACCTGCGCGGCGATCAGCGCGAGGATCGGGCGGGAGAGAAGGGGTGGGGGGGCCGACACGGTATCGGCCTCAGTCCACCGGCAGCGAGCACCCGTCGTCGGCGAGGTAGTTCACCCCCGAGGCGTCCCAGTAGCCATCGCCGAGCGGGTTGCCCGAACCCTGAAAGTACCAGGAGGCGCTGCCGTCGCCGAGCAGCTCGATGGCGTACTGCTCGGCCATCTCTTGGTAGCCCCGGTAGAGGCCTTCGAGGCAGGTGGTGCGGTCGAGGTTCACGTTTGCGGTCACGTTCACGCCGAAGTCGCAGGTGTCGCAACCGCCGGCGCCCACCACCTCGATCGCGGAGAGGTCGAAGTGCACCTCGCAGTCCTCGAGTCCGTAGGCGGTCCAAGCGCTGTTGCCGTAGAAGTACCACGCTTCCACACCGGTAAAGCCGCTGGCCGCATCTCCGGCGAGCTCCCCCCAGTACCAGAGGCGCGCCGCCGGCACGTCGGTGTGACCGGCGATCTCCTCGCAGTCTTCTCCGCTCCGCACCATCTTGTCGCGGGCGTCGGGGAGCGCGGTGGCACCGGTGTCTTCGCTGGTGTCCAGCGCAGTGTCCTGACCCGACTCGCTGGCGGTTTCGGCGGAATCGAGGCCTCCGGTGTCGGGCCTTCCCGTGTCGCCCTTCCCGGCTTCGGCAGGGTCGGGCGAACAGGCGAACAGGCTGAGGAGCAGGGTCATGTCGGGAGTGTAGCCGCCCGGATAGGAACCCGGATGATCTTGCTCCTCGCCACCTTCGCCGCCGCCCAGGACCTCGACTTCGGCGTCACCCCCGCGCCCGGCCCCAAGGAGAGTCCCGCCTTTTTGCTCACCCCCACCCGCGACGTGAAGACCCTGTTCGTGGACTGCAACGTGGGCGGCAAGCAGGTGAAGGTGGAAAAGACGGGCATCCGGGCGATGTCGCAGGTGACCGTCACGTTCCCGCGCAACGAGAAGGTCACCACCGCCCAGTGTTTCGTGCGGGCGGGGTTCACCGACGGCGACGTGGTGGAGCAGGATGTGCCGCTGGAGTGGCAGTACACCCTGCCGCTGACCGTCGACCTCAGCGGGGCGAGCGCGGACCTCGAAGCGCGCACGGTCACCGTGAAGGCGAGCGCCCGCGTAGACGAAGCCGAGATCACCGCCTACGGCGCCGGCAAGGCGATCCTCGACAAGCGGGTCGTGGCGCTCGGCACAGGTCCGGGCCCCGTGAGCGTGCCCTTCGTCGGCGATCCCTCCGAGGTGGTGATCCTCGACGTCACCCTCCGCAACGCCAGCGCCTGGAGCGGCTTCACCTACTCGCCCTGGTTCCTCGACATCCCCCACGACGATGTGCTTTTCGCCAGCGACAGCGACGTGATCGCCGCCGACGAGGAATGGAAGCTCACGAAGGTGCTCGCCCAGCTCAACGACGTGATGGAGAAGTACGGGTCGATGGTACCCGTGAAGCTCTACATCGCCGGCTGTACGGACACGGTGGGGGATGGTGGACACAATGCGGAGCTGAGCGGCCGCCGCGCGCGCGCGATCGGCAAGTGGCTAAAAGGCCACGGGTTCGCCGGCCCCGTGTTCACCCACGGCTTCGGCGAGGGCCTGCTCGCCGTCCGCACCGGCGATGGCGAAGACAACATCCTCAACCGGCGCGCCCTCTACATGGTGGGCGCCAACCCGCCCCCCGCGGGCTCGGGTGTGCCTAGCGTGTCGTGGAAGGGGCTTTAGCTTTTCGCAACGTGCTGAGCCGCAGCTGCAAGCCCAGCGGAGTTCCTTGGCTGCCTGACGATCGGTGACCGGCCGACTGCGTCACCCAGCCGACCCGACCGAGCCCCGTTGCGGGGCGAGCGGAGGGGCGGACGGCTGCGGCAGGACCCTCCGCCTCGCTCAGTCCAAAACGTAGGTGGCGCCCAGCTGTAACGCCAACACATGCTCGTCTACCGTGCCGGTAGCGCCTAGCTCGGTGGTGGCGAGGTAGTGGTAATCCCAGCTCAGCGCGGCCCGGAACGCCACAGGCATGTCGCCCATCGGGGCGTCGAGGGCGGCGCCGAGGTGGGTGGCCGACGGGCCGGTGAGGAAGCTCTGGCCCAGCTCGCTCTTGAAGTGGAGGCCGGTGGGGAGGTCGACGTCGAGCTCGCCTACGAGCCGCGCCCCTGTCCATGCGCCGACTGCGAGATTCGCCGAGGTGCGCCCCGCGTCGGCGTACACGTAGTAGGGCGCGGTGAGCGAGTGGAGGTCGAGCCCGCCGCCCACCCGCAGGTTGTCGGCCACCGGGTGCAGGTAGCGCCCACCGAGCGTGATGTCGCGCGGGATGAGCACCACGTTGTTGGCGTTCACGGTGTACAGATTCGCCATGAAGCGGGCCTCGCCACCGAACACTACGCGGCCGGGGCCCGCGTCGAGCCCGTAGGTGCCATGCAGTCCCAGACCGAAGAAGCCGCTGTCAGGGGCCTCGGTGGAGGCGTTGGCGAGCCCTCCCCCGCCATCCGTGTCCTGAACATACGGGCCGCGGGTGTTCACGATGGTGCCGCCGAACCGACCGGTGGCCGGACCGTCCTTGTTCGCACGCCGAGGGGCGCTCGAAGTGGACGCTCGCGAAGACGAGCTGTTCTCGGACGTAGCCGTGAGCCCGCCCCCCGCCCTCGACGCCTGCGCCAGCGTGGGAAGCTCGAGCGATGCGGTGGCGAGGCCCGCGGCCGCGTTCACCGTGATGGGGCCATCCACGCCGGCCGGGAGCGTGAGCGTGAACGAGTAGCTGCCGTTGCGGGAGTCGGTGATCGGGCCGACGGCGGCGGCACCGCCAGACACCATCACCTTCTGGCCGGCAGCGCCGAGGCCGCCCTCGTCTGCGAGGCGCACCTGTACCGCGATGGTGCCGCCGGGGGTGGTGTAGCCGGGCGTGGCGCTCATCTGCAGGCTGACGGGTGGGCCACTGGGCGGGAACACCCCCTCGCGGATGATCACGAGCGTGGGCGCGGCGCGGCGCCAGCGGTCGAGAGCCGCTTGGTGGTCGGGCCCACCGCCCGGTGCGAGGGTGACGAACATCCGGCTGCCGATTTGGAACAGCGGCAGCTCCGTCGTGAGGCCGGCCGCTTGGATGCGCAGCGTCTGCAATCCGGGCGTGACCCCGGAACGGTAGCTGACGTGTGCGATACCGCGTGCGTCGCTCTTCACCGAGGGGGGAAGCGAGCCGTCCCCGTAGGGAACGGCAAGCGCGAACTCCACGTTGGGCACAGGGAGATCGTAGGCGTCTACCGCTACGAGGGTGAGCGACGTGGAGTCCTTGCCGTCGCTGAGCACGGTTCCGGAGACGGCCCAGGCGAGGATCCGTGCGGGAGCGAGGCTACTCACGTCGATCTGGGGGGCGCCGTGCACGCTCACGCTCTGGGTGGAGCTGGAGCCGGTCACGCTGGTGCCGTAGCTGCCATCCTTGTTGTCGGTGACCTTGCCGCTCGCCTTGGCGCCTTCCACTACGATCGAGGGGGCGCGGCCGGCCACCGAGGTGCCCGAGCCGTCCTTCACGCGGGCCTGCACCTTCACGGTGCCACCGGCCTTGGGGAGGTCGGCGGGCTCGGCGGTGAGCGTCATCGAAGGGAGGGGCGCCAGCACCTTCAGGGTGCGGTTGGTGGTGAGGCCATTCCAGGTGGCACCGAGGGTGATTTCCTGAGCCGCTGCGGGCGCCAGAAGCGTGCCGGCGATGACCGTGCCGTTGGGCGTGACCTCGGCGAGGGTGCCCCCCGACGCCGTGAGCTGCATGCCCGATACAACCTGAGCCTTGCCGTCGGGGCCGAGCGCCGCCACTCGCACCGGCAGCGACGTGCCCGCCACCACGCTCGCGGGCATCGGCAAGAACACCAACTGCCCCTCCTGCGGCACCGACGGCATCGGCACTTCCTTCTCGGTCCGCGACGTGTCGGCGAGGATCGTGGTGATCCGCCCCTTGGGGTACCGGGGGTCGAGCTCGGCATCGAAGGACACCTTGTTCTTGCTGGATGCCTTGAACGGCCCGTACTGACGCGTTCCGAGGGTGAGTACGCTGGTGCTGCCCACCGGAGCGTCGAGGGTGACGGTCTTCTTCAGCGTGATCGGAAGCCCGCCGATGCCCTGCACGGCAGGCGCCGAGGCGTCGGCGGCGGTGATCGCCACCATGATTGGCCCCGGCAGGCTCTTCGGCGCGGTGTAGCGGGCGGCGTAGGTGCCGTCGCCGAGCGGAACCGGCGAGCCGACCGTGCCGACGCTGGCGGCGAGGTTGAAGCGTCGGCGGTCGGCGGCGATGGGGCTGGTGCCCGAGGGCTTCACCTTGATGGTGGCGGTCTCGCCGGGGCCGATCGCCGCGGGCTCAAAGCTCAGGGTGATCTCGCCTGCGAAGGGCGGCACCACCGGAATTTGCACTGTGTACTCGTCGGACTGCACCTGCACCGTGAGCGGGAGGAGGCTCGGCGTGGTGACCGCCGGGGGTTGCCACGTGAAGGTGACGACACAGTCGGCCCCGCTGGCCACGCTGCTCACCTTGCCGGCATCCGTCTTTACGCGGGCCCGCATGTTGGCGGGGCAGCGCTCCACGTAAACGCGCACTTCAGAGGCGGTGGTTCCGTCGGCGGGGATCGGCGCGGTGCCGATGAGTACGGCGCCTGCGAGCGCCGACTGCAAGTGGGCGAGAATCGCAATCGTCAGGAGCAAGCCAGCCTCGCGGGGGAGGCCCAATCTACCGCGCCTCGCTCCGCCGTGCGGGGTCTAGAACGACCTCGTGACCTTGTTGAGCTGCGATCCGCTCGCGATCGACTCAATCACGACGCCTTCCTTCATCACCACCGTGAAGGGAAGGCCTACGGAGCCGCCACTTCCCGAAGCTTCCGCGTAGTTGTAGATCACCAGATCCTCGTCGGCCAGCACGGGCATCGTGAGATCGTACTGGGCAGCCCAGTCCTCGAGCTCGCTCACCGAGGGAGTCTGGCCTCGATCGTTCTCGATCATGATCTCGAGGATCATCAGCCCGTCGTCTTCGTACTTCTCGAATGCAGTCTGGAGGCCACCGGCCTCCGATTGGCACGCGCCTCACCAGAAGGCGGCGAAGACCAAGTAGAGGGTACGGTCGCAGAAGTCGTGGAGGCTCACGTCTTCGTCGAACTGGTTCACCATGGTGAAGTTGCGGCTCACGTCGCCTTCGCCCCACCCCTCGGCCTTCACGTCGTTGCGGCAAGCGCCCTTGGCCCAGCCGCCCGCGTAGGGGAGGTCGCTTTCGTCGAGGGGGTCGGTGGACTGCTCCACTTCTTCGCCATCGCCCACGCCGTCGCCGTCGGAGTCGGCCTCGTCGGGGTCGGTACCTAGGGCCTCCTCTTCGTCGGCCGTGAGGCCGTCGCCGTCGTCGTCGAGCTTGCCTTCGTCTTCCTGGGCTTCGGTGTCATCGTCGCCCCCGTCGTCGAAGATGTCGGTCGTGCCGCCCGACCCGCTGGAGGCGGTGTCGTCGGTGGCGAGGCCGGCGCAGCCGAGCAGGAGCCCGCCGCCGAGCAAGGTGAGCACCCTCACAGCAGGTCGCTCGCCACCGACATCTGGCTGCCGCTGGCAATGGAGTCAATCACCACGCCGCGGTCGACTACGACCGTGAACGGCAGCCCGATGCTGCTCATCCCTTCCGCATAGCTGTACAGGATCGTGGAACCCGGGTCGGCGAGCACGGGCATCGTGAGGCCGAATTCATCCGCCCAGCCTTCGAGGTCCTCCGTGTCGGGGGCGCTGCCGTCGTCGACCTCGGTGATGATCTCTAAGACCATCAGGCCGTCGTCTTTCCCGTCCTGGTAGAAGCTTTCGAGGCCACCGGCCTCGGATACGCACGCGCCTCACCAGAAGGCGGCGAAGACCATGTAGACCACGCGGTTGCAGAAGCTGTAGAGGTGAACTTCCTGCCCGAACTGGTCGGCGAGCGCGAAGTCGTCGCCCACATCGCCCGCGGCGAACCCTTCGCCCTTGATGTCGGAGTGACAGGCATCGATCGCCCAGCCACCCTTGTAGGGGTACTCGCCGCCATCGAGCGGGTCGGTGCTGTTGTCGAGCTCGACACCGTCATCGGCGCCGTCGCCATCGCTGTCGGCCAGCGCCGGGTCGGTGCCCAGCTCGGCTTCTTCGCTGCCGAGGAGGCCGTCCTGGTCGGCGTCGACATCGATCGACACCTCTGATGCGCAGCCGGTGAACAGAAGAGCGAGAAGCATGAGGCCTCCGGAGGCCGACAGAATAGCACGAATCCGCTACGCTCCATCCGCTCGGCGACGGACTTCACACAAACCCGATAGCAGCGTGGCATGTCAGCCCAAGAGGCGGCCCGCGCGGTCCGCCACGATCTCGGAAAGTATGTGTTCTTGGAAGCTCGCTGGCTCGGCGAGGATGCGACTGCCGCCGACCTCCGCTCGGCCCTCGCTGCCGACCTCGGCCACACCCGGCGGGGGCCTGCCGGCGACGAGAGCTGCGTACAGCTGTGGGCGCGGCTACGCCCCTCCGTGGCGGGGCTGGGAGTCGCCGAGATCGACGCCCTCGTGGGCCGGCTCGGCGTCGCGCTCGAACGCCTCGACTCTCTCGATCTTGCTGGCCTCCAGAGTGCCGTGGTCGCGGCTCGTGAGCTGAGCGAGGCCTGCCGGCACCTCACCGACCGCGCGGAGGGCTGAGCCATGGCCACCGTACTGCTCATCGACGATCAGGACCGTTACGTCACCCTCTGCCGGAAGGCGATCCCCGAGCACGAGTACCTCGGGCCGGCGCGGAGCTGGGCGGAGGCGGCGGCGATCCTGCGCACACGCCGCCGCGAGGTGGATGTGGTGCTGCTCGACGTCCACTTCGACATCCCCGAGGCTGACCTCGTGGGCCTGCCCGCGGGCGCGGACGCGAAGACCCTCGCTCGGGTGCGTCGGCGGCAGGGGCTCGAGATTCTTGCGCGCTTGCGGCGGCGACTGCCGGACCTGCCCGTGGTGCTGATGACGAGCCGCGCTGAGGTGGCGCTGGAGAAGGCCGCCGAGCGCCTCGCTGCGGAGGACTACACCTACTTTCTCGACGACGACTATGTCGATGCGCGCGGCCTGCGCGCTCAGATCGAGAACGTGCTCCTCGCGCGCCGCGGTCGGGATGCGGAGGGGGCGGTGTTCTGGGGGCGCTCGCCTGCGATGCGCCGCATCCGGGTGCGGTTGCAGGTGCTGGCGAGGGGGCGCCTCCCCGTGATTCTCGGCGGCCCCACCGGCACCGGCAAGTCGCTGCTGGCTCGCCACGTCGTTCACGCCCGCTCCACCCGGCGCGGCAAGTTCGTAGCGGTCGACCTCTCCACGCTTCCGCGCGACCTCGTGGCTGCCCAGCTCTTCGGGGCTGTCCGCGGCGCCTACACGGGGTCGGTGGCCGACCGCAAAGGAGCGTTTGAGGAAGCCGACGGCGGCACCCTGTTCCTCGACGAGATCGGCAACCTGCCCAGCGATGCGCAAAAGATGCTGCTCACCGTGCTCCAAGAGGGGCTGGTGACCCGCATCGGCGACAACGTGGAGCGAAAGGTAGACGTGAAGCTCGTCGTGGCCACGCACGAGGACCTCCCTGCTCTGGTGAGCGCGGGCTCGTTTCGCGCCGACCTCTACATGCGCCTCAACCCTGCGTGCACGGTGCTTCTCCCGCCGCTGGTGGAGCGCCGCGGCGACTTCGCGCGCTTGCTCGAGTGGACGATGTTGCGGGCCCTGAGCGCCCCGGCCCTCGCCGGATTGGTGGACGAGCTGCGCGAACGGGCGGGCCTCTCCCCAGGCACCGCCACAGCACCCGCGGGCGACGTGGTGGTCGTGCTCCAGGACGACGTTCCGGCGGCGGTACCGGGCCGCCTTGTCCTGCTGGTTTCGCTGCGGACGCAACGGCTATTGCGGAGACATCGCTGGCCGGGCAACCTCCGCGAGTTTGCGATGGTCGTGGAAAATGCGCTCACCTTTGCGTTCGCAGAGCTGGTGGCGTTGCCGGGGGGCGAGCGCGGCGACGTGGTGCAGGTGCGTCCCAAATTGGTGCGCGACCTGTTGCGCGCCGTGCGGGTGGAGTCCACCGAGCTCAAGGACGGCTGGGGTTGCGAAGTGCGCGTGCGGGCCAACGCCACGCTCAACCACCTCGCGCAGGACGTGGAGCGGCAGTACTTCACGCGACTCTGGGAGCAGGAAGAAGGCGACTTTGGCGCCATGGCGCGAGTGTTGATGGGCGACGAGGGAGCCGCGCGGAAGGTGCAGCTGCGCTTCAACCAGCTGGGGCTGAAGGTGCGGGAGCTGGGGAGGTAGGGGCTGCGCGCCCCTCCGCATCTGGCTCGAAACGTAGACTGCGCTACACTCCCGGCATGGAACGATTTCCGCCCTGTGCGGCCACGCTCACCCGAATCGACGCGCTCGCGCGCGACACCTTCCTGTACCGTTTCGAGCTGGAACGGCCGATCCCCTTCCGGGCCGGCCAGTTCGTGAACATGGCCGTTCCCACGGCGAAGCCCCGCCCCGAGCGGAGCTACTCGGTGTTCTCCGACCCTGGCCAGCCCGGCACCTTGGGGTTGTGCATCAAGCTCCTCGAAGGGGGAGCGGCCAGCGAGATGCTGCGCGTGGCCAAGGTGGGAGACGCCTACAGTTTCCGAGGCCCGATGGGCGTGTTCACGCTCGCCGACGATGGGGAGCCCGTGTCGTTCGTAGCCACCGGCACCGGCATCGCGCCGTACCACGCCATGCTCGCCGAATACGCTCGCCGCCTCGCGCTCAAAGAGGTCGCGCCGCGCACGTTCCGCCTGTACTTCGGGGTGCGCGACGAGGGCGACCTGTTCCTCACCGACACCCTCGACCGCTGGGCGAAGGAGCTGCCCGACTTCGGCTATGAAGTGTGCCTGTCGCGGCCCTCCGCTTCGTGGACGCGCCCCGCGGGCCGCGTGACCGCCGCCCTCGCCGCCGCCCTGCCGGTCGGCGTGCCCCCGGCCGGCCACTTCTACCTGTGCGGCAACGGCCCGATGATCGAAGAGACGAAGGCGCTGCTCGCTGAGCGGGGGGTAGACCGCAAGCGGGTGCACTACGAGAAGTATTATTGACTTCCAACAGGGGGGCAAGGCCTTGGCGGCCTCGCCCCCTACCGTCGCCGATCTGGCGACTCTCCCCCACTCCGCCAATCCCCCGCCCCACGGGCGTTTCATGGCTCCGGGAGCCGCCCAGCGACCGAAGTCGCAGGGTGGCGGCTCACCCCTCGACTTCGGTCGCATTGTGGCCACAGGGAGCTGCCGCCCGCGCCTTCCCGCATCGACCTCGCTACGGCTGAGGCTCCGCCAGCACGATCCGCTGCATGTCCCACGTAGTGGCCCCGCCCGTGTAGCGCGGCACCCAGTCGGGGTGCCCTTCGTCCCAGCGCACACGGAACCCCGCCCGCTCCATCCGCACCCGCATCTGCGCGGGCTCTTCGTGGTGCCGGAAGGGCTCGCCCATCGCGCCGACCACCAGCCCCACGAGGCGCCGTAGGAGCGTGGCCCGCCCCCCGCTGCTTCGTGAGTAGCTGGTGGCCACCGCTGACCCGGGCGCGAGTAGGCCGCGCAAGGTGGCCAGCGTCGCGTCGATCGCGGCGGGGTGAAGGTACATCACCACTCCCTCCCAGAGCACGAGGGCGGGGCGCACGGGGTTGAAGCCCGCGGCGAGGAGGTTGGCCTCCAGCGAGTCCACCCCAAAGTCCACGCCCACGAAGTGCACGTCGGCGGCTTGCAGCGGGCGCTCGCCGAGCCGGCTGCGTTTGAGCGCCTGGGTGTCGGGGTGGTCCACCTCGAACACGGTCATGCCGGCCACGGCCGACCCGAGCCGCCAGGCGCGGGAGTCGAGGCCGGCGCCGAGGATCACGAGTTGATCGATGCCCTCGGCGGCGGCGGCCCGAACGGCGTCGTCGAGCACCCGCGTGCGGTAGCACATGAAGCGGGTGCGGCCCCCGGTGGCGAAGTCGCCGAACCGAACGAGCGCGCGCGTGAGGGGGGGCACGGCGGCGGCGACGCCGAGGAGCGCGCCGAGGGTGCCCCCGAGGAGCGTGGCCGCGAGCGGGTCGTCGCTCAGCGCGGGCTCATGCCACGGCCCCAGCCCGCGGGCGAAAGCGACCCACTGCGCGGTGCTGCTTGGCTGCCCCGGCCGCATCTACTCCACGCGCAGGAGGATGTGGAAGCCCGCGGGAGACTCGATGATCGCCGAGCGGGCGCCGATATCTAGGTCGAAGGCGGGCTCTTCGAGGGCAGGCATCAGTTGCCGCCGGCCGAACCAGCCGAGGTCGCCGCCGTCCTGTGTGAGGTTGCCGTCGCCGTACTTCGCCACCACGGTGGCCCACTCCGCGCCGCCTTCGATTTCGCCGCGCGCGGCCTCGATGCGGGCGCGGGCGTCCTCCTTGCTCCGCGTGGCGCCGGGCAACGGCCGTTCCGCGGTGGCGAAGCCGACCATCAGCTGCGCACAGTGCACTTCGAGCACCGGATCGCGCTTGATCACGTGAAAGCCGAACGGGGTTTCCACCACGCCCGTGAGCGCGTTCACCTCAACGGTGCGCACGGCGTCTTCGAACTCCTGCACCATCTTGCCCGTGTCGAAGGCGCCGAGGCTGCCGCCGCGGGAGGCGGTGGAGTCGTCGCTGTGCTTCTTCGCGAGCGCTGCGAAGTCGGCATCGGGCGCGGAGGCCTCCACGAGCAGGCTCTCGGCGAGGGCCCGCGCCTGATCGCGAGTGCGGGTGACGGTGGGCTCGGCCTTCATCGACTGCGCGTAGGCCACCAAGATGTGGCTGGCGGCGATGCGACCGGTGGCGCGGGTGGGCACGCGGGGAGCGTCGGTGGTGGCAGCGGCGGCGGCCTTGACCACCGGCGCGGGCGGCGCTTCGCCGGTGGCGGGCGCGGGCGCCTCGGAGCCGCAGCCGCCGAGGAGGAGGAGCACGAGCAGCGTAGACATGGCCCTACTCTACGTCGGCCGCGGAGCGCGGGGCCACCTTCGGATTGTCGTAGCCGTACAGCATCACCCCCGTGAGGCGGGAGATCGTCGTGCCGAGGGCGGGCTGGTCGAGCGACTCGTCGAGGAAGTCGTCTACGCGCAGGCAGCCGTTCACGACGTATTCGTCGTAGTCGGGCTCGGCGTCGCCGGTGGGGGCGTCGGCGTTCTCGTCGGTGACCTCGAGGTCGGTGAAGGTGACGAACATCGACTCGGTGGGTTCGGGGTTCGCCTCCACGGTGCAGGCGTCGAGGGCGAGCGGATCGGGCAGGGCGGCCGTCCCCGTGACGGTGGCCGTTGCGTCCGCCAGCTCGGTGAGGCCGTAGTAGTCGAGGGCCGAGCCCTCCACGCTCACCACGTCTCCGGGTGCCACAGCGTTGCTGCCGAAGTCGTACACGTAGAGCCCGCCGTACTCTGTGGCGCCGGGCACCTGTACGAAGAAGCCGTGCTCCGCGCGCAGCGCCGTCACGATCACGCCCTCGATGCGTACGAGGGAGCCATCCGCGAAGTCGCCGGCCCGCAGCTCGGCCACGGTGGCGAGGCAGGCCCCGCCGCCCGCATTGGGCTCGTTGGGGCAGGCATCGCACGCGTCGCCGGCGCCGTCGGCATCGGCGTCGGCCTGGTCGTTGAAGTCGTCGGGGCAGTTGTCGGCTTCGTTGGCCACGCCGTCGCCGTCGCGGTCGGAGGTGTCCACGCTGCAGTCTTCACCCGGAACGGTGGGGCAGCGGTCGCAGCTGTCGCCGATGCCATCGCCGTCCGTTTCCCACTGGTTCGGATCGTAGATGCCCACACAAAGGTCGGCAGAGTCGGCCACGCCGTCGCCATCGTCGTCGCCGGACGAGGGCTGGCGGAGATCGCAGATCGCGGCTTCGTCGGCACACGAGAAGAGGCCGTACAGCTCGCCCGCGTACTCGTAGCCCGCGGGCATCACGATTCCACTCATCGCGCTGGTGAGCGTGGACTCCACCTCGGCCAGCGTGCTGCCCAAGTCGCCGCTCTCGGAGCCCTTCAGGCAGTAGGAGCGTGACTCGCCGCACGCCTCGATCGCGTCGCACCAGTCGGGCTCCTCGGCGAGGCCACTCACCAGCTCCGTGCGCCCGTACACCGCCTCGCCGGCCACCACCACCAACCGCACGGTCGGCTCCGGCGCGCCGATCACGGCCCGGTAGGGGGTGCTGCTGAAGTCGAACACCGCGACGTCGGCCGCCGCGCCCGCCTGCAGCACGCCGAGCGTACCCTCCGCGCCCACGAGCCTCGCGGCGTCTCCCGTGGCCTTCGCCCACAGCTCCATGTCGCTGAGCGGTGCGCCCTTCCCGGCGAGCCAAGCCTCCGCACAAGCCAACTCTTGCGGCTGGCCGATCGACCCGCTGGGCGACCAGTCTGCGCCGATGGCCCAGGGAACGCCAAGGTTCTCGGCGATTTCGATGGGTGTGGTGGTGGCGTAGAGCACGAGGTTGCTGCGCGGCGACCACACGATGCCGGTGCCGGAGAGCGCGAGGACCGCGAGCTGCTCGGTGGTGGCGTCTGTCGCGTGTACGTACACCTGGCCCGGACCGACCATGCCCATGTCGATCATGTGGTCCACTTCGTCGGAGACCGAGCCGTTGCGGCCCTCGGCCACGTGGTTGAAGGCGGCGTCGAGGCTGCCGGAGCCGAGGCGGTCGTTGGTAGACTCGCCGTCGCCCTCCTCGATGGAGCTGCTCACGTTGCTGGAGCTGTAGCTGAGGTCGTAGGCGCTCAGGTGCGAGGCGTCGCTGGACTCATCGAGGTTGCGCACGCCGCGGTCGATGCAGTCGCCCCCAGAGCTGCCCACTGCGCTCGTGGTGCCGTGCACGACCACGCGGGCTTCGGCCCACTGCATGATTTCGCACTGGTAAGCGTCTTTCACTTCGTCGTAGGCGGTGCGGAAGTCGTCGTAGCGGTCGTCGGCCTGCCAGTCGTAGCGGTCGTCGAACTCGGGCGGAACCTGCCAGGGAGGCATCGAGTTGTACTGGAGGTGGTTGTGCGGGTCGATGAGGCCGGGGGAGATCACGCCTTCCGTACACACGACGGTGGCGTCCGTGGTGTCGCAACCTGCGCCGGCGCACGTGATCAGCGCCGTGGCACGATCGTAGACGAGCACGCCCGCTTCCGGGCCGCCGGGGAGCAGGAGCACGCCGCTCAGCGCCACCTTCGTGGAGCTGCTCGTGGCTGACGTACACGCAGGGAGATCGGGCCCGACGGTATCGCCGGGGAGGGAACCATCGCCGGTGTCTTCGGGGAGGGCTCGCCCCGAGTCGGGGGATTCCACGGCAACCGGACAGCCTAGCGCGAGCGCGAGGAGGAGACAGGAGGGGCGGGGCATCGAGAACTCGTCAGTTGCGGACGTAGAGGAGCTGGATCGGGAGGAAGAAGTTCTCTTCGAGGTTGAGCCAGAGCTCGTCGGCGTCGGCGCAGTAGTCGCTGGTGGCGGGATCGCCGACGTCTGCATCGAGGGTGAGGGCCACTCCGTCGGCCGACCAGTCCCCTTCGGCTGTAAGGCCTGCGAAGCTGTTGGAGCCGGTGCACAGGCAGCCGCCCGAACCGTCGTCGAGGCAGGTGGTGGTGTCGTCGCCTTTCTCGGCGCAGGTGGCGGTGTCCAAGCAGGCGGCAGGAATGACGATCTCCCCGCTCCAGTCGATGGTGGCGAGCTCGGCGGTGTAGCGGCCGTCGTCGCTCACCGACATCCCGCCCGTGACCTGCACGTTGGTGAGGCGGGCCTCCCAGCCGGCACAGTCCTCCACGGAGAACCACTCGGCCGAGTAGCAGGCCTCGGTGATCGTCCAGTCTCCCACCGGGTTGCCCCCGCAGGCCGCTGAGGTGCAGGTCAGGTCGGCGTTCACTGCGGTGTCGCCGCCGCCGGTGTCGCCGGTGTCGCCGGTGTCGAGGCCGCTGTCGCCAGTCTCGGCCTTCGGGCCGTCGGAGCAAGCGAAGGAGCTGAGGAGGAGGAGAGCGAGATTTTGCATGGGAGTCCTTGGGGAGCGTGGCGCATATCCGGCCGCGGCGTTCCGGGTTAGCCCCGGCACATGAGCGATAGCGCTGAGCTGCGGCATGAGTGTGGAGTCTTCGGGGTCGTCGGCGATCCCGACGCCGCGCGGCTCACCTACCTCGGGCTCCACGCGCTCCAGCACCGCGGGCAGGAAGGTGCGGGAATCGTGGCGAGAACGCAGCACATCCTCAGCGAGCACCGCGGCCTCGGGCTGGTGAACGAAGTGTTCGACGAGGGCAGCCTCCGGGCGCTCGGCGGCGACGCCGCGATCGGCCACGTTCGCTACAGCACCGCGGGCGACAACACGCTGGCCGACGTGCAGCCCTTTCTGGCGCGGTGGCGGCACGGCCAGGTGGCGGTGTGCCACAACGGCACCCTCACCAACGCCGGGCTCTTGCGCGAGGAACTCGAGGAGCGCGGGGCGATCTTCACGCGCACCTCCGACACCGAGGTGCTCCTGCACCTGCTGGCGAGCAGCGACCAGAAAACGCTCGTGAACCGGCTGATCGACGCGCTCTCGCGCGTGGAGGGCGCTTGGTGTGTGCTCGTGCTCGCCGGCGACAAGCTCATCGCCGCCCGCGACCCTTGGGGGTTCCGCCCGCTGGTGCTCGCGCGCCGCGGCGACGCGTGGATGGTGGCGAGCGAAACCTGCGCCGTCGACTTTGTGCAGGGCACTGTGGTGCGAGAGATCGAGCCCGGCGAGGTGGTGATCCTCGACCAGGACGGCGCCCAGTCGCTGCGACCCTTCCCCCGGAAGCCCCGCCGCGCCTGCATCTTCGAGACGATCTACTTCGCCCGCCCCGACAGTCAGGTGTTCGGCCGCGACGTGTACCCCGCACGCGTGCGGCTCGGTCAGCGGCTCGCGGCGAAGTTCCCGGTGCGGGCCGACGTCGTGATCCCCGTACCCGACAGCGGTACGCCGGCCGCGCTCGGTTTCGCCCAGGAGTCGGGCCTGCCCTACGCGATGGGCTTGCTCCGCTCCCACTACGTCGGCCGCACCTTCATCGAACCCACCCAACGCATCCGAGACTTCGGGGTGCGCCTCAAGCTCACCCCCAACCGCAGCGTGGTGGCGGGCAAGCGAGTGGTGGTGGTGGATGACAGCATCGTGCGCGGAACGACGTCGCAGAAGCTGGTGCGGATGTTGCGCGGGGCGGGGGCGGTGGAGGTGCATCTGCGCATCGCGAGCCCGCCCATGACCGGACCGTGTTTCTATGGCATTGACACCCCCGAACGGAACGACCTGCTCGCGCACCGAATGGACCTTCCCCGGATCCGGCAATTCCTCGACGCCGACTCGGTGGCGTACTTGGAGATCGAGGAGGTGCACGAGGCCATCGGCGGCGAGGACTCTCGTTACTGTGATGCCTGTTTCACCGGTAATTATCCGGTACGGAAAGTGAACGGCCGCGGCGACCTGCAGGTGCCGCTTTTCGACGGCGAACGCGAGACCTGAGCGCCCAGAGTCCTCGCAGCGATGCCAACGCTGGTATAGTCGCGCGCCAAGGGTACGGGATGGGAAGGATAATTGGTATCGACCTCGGGACGACGAACACGTCGGTAGCCGTGCTGCAGGACGGGCGTCCGCGGGTGATCGAAGACGATCGTGGCTACAAAGTGCTTCCTTCCGTGGTGACTGCGCGCGGCGAAGGGCGCTTCATTGTGGGCCAGGCGGCTCACAACCTGATCCTCACCAGCCCCGATCGCACGGTCTACGCCACCAAGCGCCTCATCGGGCGGCGCTTCGACAGCCCGGAGGTTCAGCGCGCGCGCGCCCGCCTCCAGTACCAGATCAAGGAGGGCCCCGACGGGATGGTGCTGGTGCAGGTGGGAGACGAGTGGATGTCGCCCGCTGAGGTGGCCGCCGTGATCCTGCAGGTGGCCCGGACCATCACCGAGAAGGCGCTGGGCGAAACGGTGGACGAGGCCGTCGTGACGGTGCCCGCCCACTTCAACCACCACCAGCGGCAAGAAACGATGGAAGCCGCCCGCATGGCCGGCTTCCGCTGCGACCGACTGCTCAACGAGCCCACGGCCGCCGCTCTCGCTTACGGGCACAAGAAGAGCGTGAACCGTACCGTAGTGATCTTCGATCTCGGGGGCGGCACCTTCGACCTTTCGGTGCTCAAGCTCAGCGAGGGGGTGTACGAGGTGCTCGCCACCAGCGGCGACACTTGGCTCGGTGGCGAAGACTTCGATTACCGTGTGGTCGACCATCTGGCCGACGCTTTCCAGACCAAGAGCGGCATTGACCTTCGGCAGGACAAGAGCGCGCTGCAACGCGTGAAGGACGCCGCTGAGCGCGCGAAGTGCGACCTCTCCTTCAGCGACCGCACGAACGTGGTGATCCCTCACATCGTCGCCGGCCAGAATCTCGAAGCGGTGCTCACGCGCACCACGCTCGAGTCGCTCACGGCCGACCTCGTCTCCCGCTGCCTCGAAGTCACCCGGTCGGCGGTCGGCGACGCTGGCTTGGCGCTGTCCGAAATCGACGAGGTCGTGCTGGTCGGGGGCCAAACGCGGATGCCGCGGGTGCGTGAGGCGGTGTCGGGGCTCTTTGGCCGTGAGCCCAGCCGCAGCGTCCATCCCGAGGATGCCGTGGCGGTGGGGGCGGCGGTGCACGGAGAGGCACTGGCCGATCCTACTCAGCCGGTACCCGTCCTCTTGGACGTGACGCCCTTCGATCTGGGGATCGACTCGGCCGGGGGCGTCTTCTCCTCCGTGATCAAGAAGAACGCACGCGTTCCCGCGTCGGAGACTCGGAGTTTCGCCACGGTGCACGAGGGCCAGACTGCGGTACGGATCACGGTGCGGCAGGGGGAGAGCTTGGTGGCCGCGGAGAACGAGTTCCTCGGCGAGTTCGTGCTGGAGGGCCTCGAGGCTGCGCCCCGGATGCAGACCAAGGTCGACGTCACGTTTCGCCTCGACAGCAACGGCATCCTGCACGTGAGCGCCGTAGACAGGCACACCCGCGAGACGCGGGCCCTGAGTGTGCGCAACTACGGGGAGCGGGCCCGCGGCGCGCGCCTTCCCACCCCGGCGGAGGCCGCCAAGGAGGCGGCGCGAATGGCCGCTGCTGGGGGCGGCGCGCTACCGCCGAAGGCTGTGGCCCCGGCTGCGGCGGGGGCGGCCGTGACGAAGAAGGGCGGGCTGTTGGCCGCCCTCTTCGGCAGCGACACCAGCGCCAAGGCGGCCAAGCTGGCGCCCGCAGCGGCACCGAACCAGGCGGCAACGGCGGCTCCGCCCCCCCCCCCCGCCATCGATATGGGCGCGGTGGGCGCCCGCCAACTAGGCAGCGCGCCCCCGCCCGAGACCGCCACGATCGTCGAGGCCACCCTTCTCCCAGAGGAGGATGGGCTGAGCGCCAGCGAGCTGTTCGGCGGTCTTGACGATGGCGTCGAAGCTGCGGCTACTGCCCCCGCCGACCCAGCGGGCGACCCCTTTGGCGGCGACGTCGAAGACTCCGAAGTGTTCGGAGAGGCGATCGTGGACGAGCCGGAGGAGGGAGTGCTTTCTGAGGAGCTCGGTCTGGGTGAGGACGAAGCGGCCGGCGCGGGCTTCGGGCTGATGGCAGACGAGGACGACGACGACCCCGAGACCGCACCTCCACCCACGGTGGAGCCCGAACCGCTGGCTCCCGAGCCTGCGCCCATGCGCTTCGCGCAGGAACCCGCGCGGCCGTCCACGGCCGCGCAGGCGATCCAGATGAGCAACCCCGGCCTCGATCCCTTCTCCACCGGGGAAGGGGGCGCGGCTGCCGCTCTCCCCGTCGATATTTTCGCCTACGAGAGCGATACCGCCGGCATCGAGGCCGACCACGTCGAAAATCCGTTCGACGATTCCCCCACGTTCGGGGGGGAGCCGGCCGGGCCGCCAGCGGCGGCCGCCCGCTCGTCGTCGCGGGAGACGCCCTTTCTGCCCGCCCAGCCGCCAGCCGCTGCCGGCCGTCGGCCCGCGCGCCTGAAGATGAGCTACAACGAACGGGAGAGTTTCCTCGTGGAATACCGGGGAAACCTCCGCCGCAACGGAACGTTCATCAAGACCCAGAAGCCGCTGAGCGTGGGCCGTGAGTGTATCTTCGAGGTGGACGCGCCCGGTCTTGTCGAGCCGTTGATCTTTTCAGGGGTGGTGACCTACATCTCCGACGGCAGCACGGGCGAGCCGCGAGGGATGGGCGTGGAGTACCGCCTCACGGAACTGGAGCGGGTGCAGCTCTCGGTGATCGTGGCGGTCTGAGGGAGGGGGGCAGCGCGCCCTCAGTGCCGGAACTCCAACCGCGTACCCATCGCTTCGCGCATGTCGTGGTAGGCCTCCGTCCAGACGTTGTCGGCCCCGCGGATGTGGAAGGCCTCGCGTCGGTCGCACGGGCCGGCCTCGTGGGTGGCGACGAACACCGACACCAGCGGCGGCTGGCCCCCCCGAAACACGATGTCCTGTCGAACGCGGAGGTGGAGCCCGGCGTCGAGGATCGCGGGCTCTCCGCGCGGGTCGGCGGCGGCAAAGCACACCACGAAGTACCCACCGGGTCGGAGGAGTCGGGCCGCGGTGGCGGCGTAGTCGGCGATCGTACCGCGCAGCTCCATGCGGCAGGCCGCACGCTGCGGGTGGGGCGACATCACTCCGCGGCCGACAGGGATGTACGGGGGGCTGCCCGTGACGAGATCGAAGGTGCCGAGCCCATCGAACGAGGCGGGTTCGCGCAGATCGCCGAGGCGGCACGTCACCCGCCCCTCGAGGCCGTTGTCGGCCACGGTGCGCTTCATCAGCGAGTGGCTCACCTCCTGGGCCTCCAACGCCACCAGCGTGGCCTCGGGGCGCATGCGCCACAAGGTCATCAAGCCCACGGAGCCGATGCCGGCGCCGATGTCGCAGAGGGTGAGGGCATGCGGCGCGGTTTCTGCAGCCACCCACGCCGTAAACAAGTCATCGGCGGAGAAGCGGTGGCCGCCCACCAGCTGGTGGATGCGCCATTCGCCGGCGAGGCGGTCGTAGCTGGTGGGCTCGGGGTTCACGGCCGCGGGGATATCCTGTCGGGTGCAAGAACCCGAACTGCTCAGTGAGTCGCGTGACCTCCTCGTGGTGGGAAAGCCAGCCGGTTGGCTCGTGCATGCGGTGGGCACGCAGGCTCCCGACTTGGTGACGTGGGCCGGGAAATCCGGCCTCGGTCGCGTTCGCCCCGCCCACCGCCTCGACCTCGACACGTCCGGCGTGGTGCTCCTCGCCCGCAATGTGGCGACTGCGGGCGCCCTGGGCACGGCCTTGGCTGAAGGCCGCGTGGAGAAGCGGTACCTCGGCCTGGTGTTCGACCACCCCGCCGACAGCGGTGTCATCGACGTCGAGCTGGCCGATGCCCGTCGCGGCCGCCCGCTCCCGGCCCGCACGGAGTGGAAGATCGCGGAACGAGTCGGGCGGTTCAGCCTTCTGGACTTACACCCCACGACCGGGCGCAAGCATCAGCTACGTCGTCATCTGCACGGCGCGGGGCACCCGCTCGTGGGCGACACCCTCTACCCGGTGCGCCCTTTCCGCAAAGTACCGGGATTTCCACACCGGCTGTGGCTCCACGCGTCCAGCCTCACCCTTCCCGACGGGCGGGTTTTCCGCGCGCCCTTGCCGCGAGAGTTGGAGGAGCATTTGCGGCTGTTGCGGGGCGCGGGGCCGGGCGCCCCGCCCGAGGCCACGTAAGCGAACTCGTAGAGACCTCGAGGCTTGGCCGAGTTCGCCAACGCCCGTCGCCCCGGCTTCGCCGCCCCCAGCGCCGCCCCCTCCTCAAACATCCAAATCGTCAATCTCCGCGCCGGCTTCCATGATGGCGGTGTAGCGGGGGGCGGCGTCCTTGCCCATCAGGTCGGAGATGAGCAGGTTGGTGGCCACCACTTCGCCTTCGGGGATCACGACCTGGAGGAGGCGGCGCTTCTTCGGGTCGAGCGTGGTTTCGAACAGCACCTTGGGCGGCATTTCGCCGAGCCCCTTGAACCGGCTGATCTCCGGGTTGGCGCGCGGAGGGAGCTTTTTCAGGACCCGCTCTTTCTCCCGGTCGTCGCTGGCCCAGTGGGTCGTGTGGCCCACATCGATGCGGTACAGCGGCGGTTGGGCGATGTAGAGGAAGCCGCCGGCGATGAGTTCGGGCAGGTAGCGGTAGAAGAAGGTGAGCAGCAGGGTGGCGATGTGATGACCGTCCACGTCGGCGTCCATCAGCAGGATTACCTTGTGGTACCGCAGTCGCTCGCGGTTGAAGTCTCGCCCAAGTCCGCAGCCGAGCGCGGACACGATGTCAGACAGCTCTTTATTTTCGAGAAGCTTTTGCCGACTTGCGTGCTCGGTGTTCAACACTTTGCCGCGCAGCGGCAAAATCGCTTGGGTTTCGCGGTCACGGCCCTGTTTGGCCGAGCCTCCTGCGCTGTCGCCCTCGACGATGAACAGCTCGCCCTCGCGCGGGTCGCTCGACGAGCAGTCCGCGAGTTTTCCGGGCAGGTTCAGCCGGTTGTTTACGGGAGACTTTCGCCGCACCAGCTCTTCGGCGCTGCGGCTGGCCATGCGCGCGCGGGCCGCCTGGATCACGCGATTCACGATCAGGTCGGCCACGGTGCGATTGGTGTTCAGGAACTGTTCGAGCGCCCCGCGCACCGCCCCTTCCACAGTTGCACGCAACTCGGGGTTGTTCAGCTTGTCTTTCGTCTGGCCCTGAAACTGCGGCTCGGCCAAAAACACGCTCGTGACACACACGATGCCTTCCCGAATGTCCTCCGCCGTAAACGTAATGCCGCGCGGCTGAAGCTCGTGCGTGTCGATGTAGGTGCGCACTGCGCGGGTCACGCCGTCGCGCGCGCCCTGCTCGTGGGTGCCACCGCCGCCGGTGGGAATGCCGTTGGCGTAGCTTGCGAACATCTCGCGTGCGCCGTCTGTCCACAACAGGGCCATCTCTACCCGCACGCCGTTGACTCGTTGCACGTAGAAGGGCTCAGGAACGAGCGGCACCCGTGCATTTCGTTTGCAGAGCGCGATCACCCAGTCCCGGATTCCCCCGTCGTGCTTGAACTCTTCGGTGCTGTTGCTGATCTCATCCTTCAGGATGATCCGCAGGCCGCGGTGGATGTACGACACCACTTCGAGTCGGTCGCGCACCCGGTCGGGCTCGAAGCAAAGGTCGCCGAAGACTTCTTCGTCGGGCCGGAAGCGAATCGTGGTGCCGGTACCGCGAGCCTCGCCCACTTTCTGCAGCTCCCCGCGCACCTTGCCGCGGCGGAAGTTCATGCGGTACTCGTGCCCCCCCCGCCGCACGGTGGCCACCAGCTCTTCCGAGAGGGCGTTGACCACGCTCGACCCCACCCCGTGCAGCCCGCCCGACGCCGAGTAGGCCTTGTTGTCGAACTTTCCGCCCGCGTGGAGCGTGCAGAGAATCACCTCCAAGGCAGGCTTCTTCAGCTTGGGGTGGTTGTCTACCGGAATGCCCCGGCCGTTGTCGGTGACCGTGGCGGTGCGGCCGTCGGGATGGAGCGTGACGTGGATGGTCGTGGCGTGGCCGTTCATCGCCTCGTCCACCGAGTTGTCTACAATCTCCCAGAGGAGGTGGTGGAAGCCGTCGCTGCCCGTACCCCCAATGTACATGCCGGGACGTTTACGGACGGGCTCGAGCCCTTCGAGTACCTGGATGTCGCTGCTGGTATATTCGGACATGGGCTACCCCTCGCCGTCGGGGGAGGGTTTGCCCAGCGCGATCTCCGGCGGACGCTTCCACAACGCGAAATACCCGCGGCGGAAGAGTTGGGAGCCGCGGTCGGCCCGCGCCCCGGCAAAGCGCCGGGAGTTCACGATCTCCTCGCGCCCCAACTGCGTGAGCACGGTGGGCCCGCCGCCCTTGTCGGTGTGCAGCTCGTAGGCCAGTACCCGGTCGTCGGGGCGCAACTTGATCGCCATCACGCCCTTGCCGGCGCCGCGCAGAATGGGAATTTCCTGCGCCAAGAACGCGAGGACGCTGCCCTGGACGGACGCAAGGCACACGTGTTCCTCGCCGCTGCTCACGTAGGCGGCCACGACCTGATCGCCGTCCGGGTCGAGCTTCATCACGGTGCGGCCGTTGCGGTTGGACACCTCCGCCACCAGCGCCACCGGGAGCCGCACCACCTTGCCGAACCGCGACACGGCAATGAAATACGGCGGCGGTGGATCGTCGCCCAAGGGGAGGGCTGGCTGGGCAGGGCCCAGCGGCAAGTTGCGCGGGTCATGGCTCACCATGCCCACGACGCGCTCGCCGTCGGCGAACGCAAAGAACTTCTGGATGGGCTCGCCGTAGCCGGTGGTGGCGGGGATGCCGTCTACGCGCAGGGTGTACGCCGACCCGCCGCTGGTGAAGAGCGTAATCGTGTGGCGCGTGCTGGTGCGGAGCGCCCACCCGATGCTGTCCCCCTCGCGCACCCGCACCTTTTCTACGCCCGTGACCGTGCCCTGACGCTTCACCCACCCATCGCGGGTAACCACGACCACAGCATCCTCGGCCACTACGTAGGCCTCCTCGACGTACTCCACGGGGGCGGCCTCGGCGCCCACACGGGTGCGGCGGGCCTCACCGTACTGTCTGCGGATTCCGTCCAGCTCGCTGCGCACCAGTTCGCGCAGTCGTTCGCGGCTTGCCAGAATCCCCGCGAGCACCTCTGCCGCCGACCGTTTTTCGCCGAGCTCCTCTTGAATGATGAGGATTTCCAGCTTGGCGAGCTTGTAGAGCTTGAGCTCGAGGATGGAGTCGGCCTGCACGTCGTCCAAGTCGAAGCGCAGCATCAGCTTCTCGGCGGCATCCCGGCGCCCTTCCGAGGCGCGGATGATGCGGATCGCTTCGTCGAGACAGTCGAAGATTTTGGCGAGGGCTTCGAGGATGTGGATGCGCTCGCGCAGTTGGCCGAGCTCAAATTCCGTGCGACGGCGCACGGTGTCGACCCGAAAATCGAGCCAATGCTGAAGCATCCGCTTCAGGTCGAGCTTCTCGGGGGCCGCGGAGTCGGGATTTTCTGTGGGGACGAGCGCCGTCATGTTCACATGCAGCAGCTCTTCGAGGCGGGTGTGCTTGAAGAGGAAGGCCATGGCGGCGTTCTCGTCGCCCGCTTGGCGCAGCTCGATGACCACCCGCACGATGTCGGTGCTCTCGTCGCGCACGTCGGTGAGCTGCGGGATTTTCTTCGCCGCGATGAACTCGCCGATCGACTCCACCACCTTCGCTTTGTTCACGCCGTAGGGCACGGAGTTGACGATGACGTAGTGTTTGCGCCCCTTCTGTTCCAACTCCCAAGTGGCGCGCACCCGGACCGTACCGCTGCCCAGCTCATACATGCGCCTCAGTTCGTGCACCGGCGTGATGATCTCGCCGCCGGTGGGCAAGTCCGGCCCCTTCACCTTCTTGCAGAGGGTTTCGATCGAGGTGTCGGGGTTATCGAGCAGCAGCAGGCACGCGTCGATCGCTTCACGCAAGTTGTGCGGCGGAATCGAGGTGGCCATGCCCACGGCGATGCCCTCGCTGCCGTTCACCAGCAAGTTCGGAAACTGCGCGGGCACCACCACCGGCTCGAAGTGCTGCCCGTCGTAGGTGGGGCGCATCTCCACGGTGCGCTGCTTCAGCTCGGCGAGCAGCTCCACCGCGATCGGCAGGAGCTTGGCCTCGGTGTACCGCATCGCCGCGGCATTGTCTCCGTCGATACTTCCGAAGTTTCCTTGGCCATCCACCAAGGGGTGCAACAGCGAGAAGGGCTGCGCCATGCGCACCATCGCCTCGTAGATCGCGCTGTCGCCGTGAGGGTGCACCTTGCCCATCACCTCGCCCACGATCGCGGCACACTTGCGGTAGCGCGCCTCGGGCGTGAGGTGCAGGTTGTGGAACATCGTGTACAGGATGCGCCGCTGCACCGGCTTCAGCCCATCGCGCACATCCGGCAGCGCACGCGACTTGATGACGCTCAGAGCGTAGCGGAGGTAGCGTTGCCGCGCGGCCTGCGCGAGCGGCAGGGGAGTGACCGAAAGTTCCATGTTCGCCGGGAGGCTGCCGGCCCCGGGAAGGGCCGCGGTGGGAGCCGTTTCATAACACAAGCGGAGGGGCGATGCGCCGCGACCCACCTCCTTCCCATCGAGAATCGGAATGCGCGCATCACCTGCCGCGGTCGATGCGTTCGCGGGGGCTACCCGGCCCGCGGCCGTCGGCTTAGCTCCGCGGGGTGGAGAACCTCACCCATTGCTTAGCGGGCTGGCAGATCGGGCAGCTCTCCCCCTTCCGAGGCGTGGGGCCGCGCGCCGGCCTCGTGGGACTCGTAGCCGCCAACCTACCCGACCTCGATGTGCTGCTCTACGCCTGGGACCGTGACGTTGCCACGTGGCAGCATCGGGGGCTCACCCACAGCATCTTCGGACTGCCTCTCTTGGCCCTGAGCGGGGCCGCGCTCTCTCGCCGGTGGCTCGGCACGGGCCGGTTCCGCGACCACCTCGCACTGTGGTCGGCCGGGCTCCTCTCGCACAGCCTCATGGACTGGCCCACCACCTGGGGCACCCAGCTGCTCTGGCCGCTCAGCGACCAACGCTTCGACGGCGCCCTAGTGTTCATCATCGACCCGATGTTCTGGATCCTGCTGGGCGTGGCGCCGTGGCTGCTGGTGTGGGCGTTGGGATGGTCGCGCGCGAATGCCGCCACGCTTGCGCTCCTCTCCGTAGCGGGCTGGTACGCAGCGGCCGCCGGGTTGAAGGAGCTGGCTACCTCGCGGGCGCCCGAGCCCGTGATCGCCACGCCGGCGCCGCTCGCCCCGTGGCAGTGGACAGGGGTGACGCCCGACGTGCCCGCCGACCCGGAACGTCGCCGCTACTTCCTCACCCCGCTCGCGGCCGAGCCCGCCGGCCGCTTTCGTGCGCTCGACACCGACACGCGGGCGTTGCTCTCGCGGCATCACGCCGTGGAGCGCGACCTGTGGATGCGGGTTGCGCCGGCGGTGCACCACGACGAGGTGACACCCCGCGGGCGCGAGGTGGCGGTGGTCGACCTCGCCTACACCTCCTGGCTCACCCCGGACCACTTCCGCTTTGGCTGCACCTACGTACTCGACGACGCCGGCGCGCTCCTCGATCGAAACGCCGCCCCGATCGGGCCGTGATGCGCAGGCGAGCCGCTTGACAGCAACGCGGACAGGCCGCCGCGCATCACCCCACCCGATCCTTCAGAGCGCCTTCTGGCGGGTATACGCCGGCCACCCGTCGATCACGGCTGCGTAGTAGTCGCGGTAGGCCCACACATCGCTGGGAGGGAAGGGCCGGGTGGGGTCGGTCGTGACGTCGGCTTCGGAGAGGTCCCACGCCGCCTGGGCGCGGGTGAGCATGTCCATGCCTTCGGTGACATCCGCGTTGGCCTGAATGCGTACCTTCAGCTCGGCGACACAGGCGGCATCGGCCAAGCAGGCGTAGCCCAGCGTGGTGTAGGCGTTGTACCAGATGCGGCCGGAGCTCTCGTACTGGTCGAAGCTCTCGTCGGTGCCCCAGGGCGCGAATACCATGCGGCGTTCGTCGAGCGGGTCTTCGTAGAGGATGACGTCGTTGCCGGTGAACGGGTACCCGTCGTAGTTGCCCATCGCGGCGCACCAGGCCCAGTAGTCGAGGTACTGGTCCACGTTCATCAGGCCGCTCAGCTCGCCGAAGAAGTCGCCCTCGTAGCGGGCGAGGGCGCGGGTGAGCGCCTGCAGCTGGGACTTGTCGCCATCGCCGCTGTTGGACTCCCAGAAATACAGCCCCGTGTCCGTGAAGTCGGCCCCCGACGATGCGGTGGCCCAGAGGTTGCCGGAGGGGTCGGTGAACCGGCGCTCCACCCACTCGTCGTCCACGGCCTCCACGTTGGCATAGAGGCCCCAGGGCTCGCCGTTGAGCGTGACGCGGGCGTAGCTGCATCGCGACGCGAGCTGGGAGGCGTCGCGGAGGATGTTGTAGACCACGACCTCTTTGGACTGCGTGTAGTCGGTCGTCATGTTGTTCAGCGTGATGCGCTGGAGGCTGCCGAACTTCTGGTCGGGAAGGTACTCGTCGGTCTTGATCTTGAAGCTGGCCTTGCAGTAGCCGTCGCTGCAGTTGAGGTCCTGGTAGGTGCTCGAGCCCTTCAGGCGGAGCCCCACCTGCGGGAGCGGGGTGCCGTCGAGCACCACGTCGGCCTCCACGTACTCCCGCCCGTTGTTGTTGAGATCGCGGATGCCGCGGTCGCTCACCGTGATGTCGACGGTGTGCATGACGGTCTCGTCGAACCACGCGGAGTACACCACGTCGGAGTCGGGCTCTTCGGCGGTGTCGGTGTCCGTGTCGGTCGAAGTGTCGCCGGGCAGTTGGTCGCCGTCGGTGTCGACTGCGGCGGCAGTGTGGGGATCGGCGCCCGTTTCGTTGCCGCCGAGTTGGATGGAACCGGTGGAGTCACAGGCGAGGAGGAGGAGGGGGGTCAACACCGGCCTACTTTACCTCGATGAGGGTCGCCGCGCCTACACCGCCGGAAGGAGGCCGCGGGCGTGAAGCAACTCCGCGTTGGCGATGGCCCCGCCGGCAGCGCCCCGAATCGCGTTGTGAGCGAGGGCGAAGAACTTCACCGTCATCACCTCGCACGGCCGCACGGGGCCGATGCTGATCGCCATGCCAGCCCCACGGTCGGCGTCGAGGCGAGGGCAGGGGCGGTTGCGGGCCGTGAGGATGTGCACCAGCGGGCGAGGGGAGCTCGGAAGTACGTGCGGGCCGACGAAGGAGCGGAGCGCGTCGGTCACGGCCGCCACGCCCGGGTCGGTGGCCAGACGCACCTGGAGGCTCACGAGATGGCCGTCGGTCACGGGAACGCGCACGCAGCGCGCGGAGATGCGGAGGTCGGGCGCGTCGAGGATCTTTTGGGGCTCGCTCGCCACCTTCGTTTCTTCGTCGCCCCCGATGGGGTGTACGTTGCCGAGGATGTCCCACGCGCTCTCGCCGGGGTAGCCGGTGCCGCTCACGGCCTGGTACGAAGCCACACAGACGGCCTCTACCCCCCAACGGCGGTGCAAGGGAGCGAGCGCAATCGTCATCGCCTGATGGGTGCAGTTGGGGTTGGCCACGATGTAGCCGCGCTTCCCGCGCACCCACTCGCTGTGATCGGGGTTCACCTCGGGGATGAGCAGCGGCACGCCGGCCTCCATCCGGAACGGACTGGCGTTGGTGATCACGGCTCGGCCGGCCGCGGCGAACGCGGGTTCCACCTCGAGCGCGGTGTCGGCGTCGAGGGCCGAGAACACGAGGGGGGAGCGGACGAGAGCGGGGTCGCACGGGAGGACGGGCAGGTCGGGGAGGGGGTTCTCCCCGGCGAGGCGCCAGGGGGAGGCGGCAGCGTAGCGTCGGCCCGCGGAACGCGGGGAGGCGCAGAGCTCGGCGACGTGGAAGAGCGGGTGCCCCTGCAGGAGCTGCACGAAACGTTGCCCCACCATGCCGGTGGCGCCGAGGATGGCCACGGGGATCGTCATGCGAGCGGGCTAACGCGGAGGCGGCCTTCCCGGCGGCCCGGATAGGTTGCCCCGCGTGCTGAGCTTCCTCTTCCACATGCACCAGCCGGACTACCGGCACCCCGCCACGGGCGCGCCCATCATGCCGTGGGTGCGCCTGCACGCCACCCGCGGCTACCGCGATGTGCCGCGGCTCATCCACGAGGCCGGCGCCGCCGTGACCGTGAACCTCGTGCCCACCCTCGTGGAACAGCTCGATCAGTACGCCGCGGGCGGCTCGGATGTGCACCTCGACCTCTGCTCGCGCCCCGCGGAGAGCCTCACCCCCGGGGAGGCCGCGTGGCTGGTGGAGAACGGCCTCCACGGCAGTGCGCGCGCCTTCGGCTGGTTTCCCGGATGGGGGGCTCTGCGAGCGCGGCGCGCGCGCGGCGAAGCCTTCGGCGTTTCGCACCTGCGCGACCTTCAGGTGTGGTGCAACCTCGCGTGGTTCGGGTCCACCGCGATGGAGGACTGGCCGGCGCTCGGCGAGCTGCGGCAACAGGGGCGCGGCTTCGGTGAGGCCGACAAGGACTTCGTGCTGGGCGTGCAGCGGTCCTGCATCGCCGGCCTGAGGGCGCTCTACGCCGCGCTCCCCGAGGTGTCCGCCACGCCCTACGCCCACCCCATCCTGCCCCTGCTCGTGAACACCGCACATGCCGCCCGCAACCTCGGCCCCTTCCCCGACCCGGGCTTCGTTTTCCCCGAAGACGCCGAGGCCCAGCTGCGCGAGGGGCGCCGCGTGGTGGAGCAATGGACGGGGCGGGAGGTGAGGGGGCTCTGGCCCAGCGAAGGCTCGGTGAGCCCGGAGGTGGTGGAGCTGGCCGCGGCGGCGGGTTTCCGCTGGTTCGTGAGTGACGAGCTCGTTCTGGCGCGCTCGCAACGCGAAGGTGAGGGTCCGACCTGGCAGGTGGGTTCGATGCGGGGCCTCTTCCGGCAGCACGAACTGAGCGACCGCATGGGTTTTGTGTACGCCGACGCCTCGCCCGCGGAGGCCGTGAGCGACCTGCTCGCCCGGTCGCACGGCGCCGATGTGGTGGTGGCGCTCGACGGCGAGAACCCGTGGGAGAGTTTTCGGGACGCCGGAGCCGGGCTCCTGCGCGAGCTCTTTGCGCGGGCGCCGCTGCAGACCTGTGGTGACCTCGCTCAACGAGCAGCGACGGGCACCGTGGAGCAGCTGCACACCGGGAGCTGGATCGGCGCGGACTTCCGCATTTGGATCGGTCACGACGACGACCGCGCGGCGTGGCGACTGCTTCGCACGGTGCGAGAGGAGTTCAGCGCCCGCGAGGCCGGCGCGCCCGACGCCGAGGGCGCACGGCGGGCGTTGTGGCGCGCCGAAGCGAGCGACTGGTTCTGGTGGTACGGCCCCGAGTTCGAAACCCCCTTCGCCGGCGAGTTTGACCGCCTCTTCCGCGCCCACCTCGCCGAAGCGCTGCGCTGCATGGGCGCGCCGCCGATGGCCGAGCTGGGCGTTCCGCTCGGCTCCCGCCCCGCGCCCGGCCAGCCGCCGAGCGGAACGGTGGCCCCCGAGCGCGACGACTTCTTCGGCTGGAACGGCGCCGGCTGGGTGGCGCTCACGCGCGGCGCGATGGCCGCCGGCCCAGGGTGGCCGGCGCGGCTGGAGTACGGCTTCACGTCGGCGGGCACCCTCGCCACCCGCCTCGTGGGCGCCGCGGGCGCCGCGGTGGAGGCGGGTTGGCGGGTGGAGGCGGAGGGGCCCGACGCCGTGGTGCTGTGGTCGCCGGAGGGGCTGCGGCTGCCCGAGCACGGCTGCTTCCGGCTGGAGCGCCCCTGCCCTCGGCCAGGCGAGTGATCCCCACGCCGGGCGCGCTGGGCCGGGCCATCCTGCTGTCGGGGCTGTACTTCGCGCAGGGCCTGCCCTTCGGCATCTTCACCCAGGCCCTGCCCGTGATGATGCGCCAGCAGGGCTACTCGCTCGAAGCCATCGGCCTCTCGAACCTGCTCGCGCTCCCGTGGGTATTGAAGTTCTTGTGGGCCCCCTTGGTAGACGGGCACCCGGGGCCCCGTCGGCGCGTGATCGTGCCGCTGAACGTGGCCGCCGCCGCTTTGCTAATCCTGCTGGCGGGCGTGCCTCCGTCGCAGATGGGCCCGCTCCTCGTCGTGGTGCTGCTCTGCAACCTGGTGGCAGCCACTCAGGACATCGCCACCGACGCGCTCGCCGTGGAGCTGCTGCCGCCGCAGGAAAGGGGCCTGGGCAACGGGGTGCAAGTGGCGGGCTACCGGCTCGGCATGGTGGTGGGGGGCGGGCTCCTCATCCAGCAGTTCGCCACGTGGGGCTGGGCCCGCACGTTCTTAGCGGCGGGAGCGCTGGTGCTCCTGGCGACCGTGCCGATCCTCCTCGCGCACGCCCCGGAGCGGGTGGAGCGGTCAGCTGAACCGCACCAGGCCCTGCGGTGGGACCGCTGGTTTTCCGGCCGAAACGGGCGTGCGTGGTTCGGCCTGCTCTTCTTGTACAAGTTCGGCGACGCCTTCGGCACCGGCATGGCGAAGCCGCTGCTTGTCGACCAGGGGCTCCAGCTCGGCGAGATCGGCCGGTTGATGGGCGTGTACGGCTCGGGAGCCGCCATCACCGGAGCGCTGTTCGGGGGCTGGTTCGTGGCGCGGTGGTCGGTGCGGGCGGGGCTGCTCGGCTTCGGGGGGGCGCAGGTGGCCACACTTCTGGCCTACGCGCTCTTCGCGGAGCATGGTCCGGCCTATGCGGGAGCGGTGATCGTGGCGGAGCACCTCGTGTCGGGGATGGCCACGGCGGCCCTGTTCACGGCGATGATGGGGGCGTGCCGGCCAGGCCACAGCGGCACGGACTACACGGTGCAAGCGTCGGTCGTGGTGCTGGCTCAGGGGCTCGGCGCGCTGGCCAGCGGCTTCTCAGCGCAGGCGCTGGGGTACGCGGGCCACTTCGGGCTGGCGGCGGCGTTGGCCGTGGGTGCGGCAGCATGGGTGGCGCGGATGCCCACGGGGGGCGGTCGCTTCGGGCTCGCGGGCGCCCAGCGCAGCTTGACGCCCCTCTGACGAACCGCGCCGGGCGGGGCGTGTCTGCACCCCGCGGAGGTGCAACCATGCACACTGAGCTCAACCGTGATTGTTCTAGCGAGGCCGCCCTCGCTTTCCTGCTGCGCCCCGAGGCGCTCAACCCCGCCGTGTACGACAAGAGCGCCGGCCGCGTTCTGGAGGTGGCGCGGGTGTTCGGCGAGACCGTCGTCGACATCCGGCACTTCCCGCGTACGGAAACCGTGCGGCTCGGCCTCGCCGACGACTTTCCCGTGCCGCTGGAGATGTTGCCGGGCGACCACCACCCGCTCGTGCAGCACGACGGTGCGGGGTGGGTGGTGCGCTGCAACCCGCACTGGGCCGGCTTCCTCGACGAAGGCGAGAAGCGCACCGCGCTGAGCGCCTGCCTGTCGGGCGGCGACTCGCTGCGCCTCGGCGACGAGCAGACCCTCGTACTCGAGGTGGGCACCTCGATCTTCGTGGTGCGCACCGTGTGGCTGAGCCGACGCTTGCCGGTCCCGCTCGTCGGCGACGTGGACCCGGCGGTGCTGGTCGTGGCGCTGGGCGTGGGCTTCATGGCGGCGCTGCTCGGCGTGGTGGGCGCGTTCACGCCGCCCCCCTCGGCGTCGATGAACGAGGACGGTCGCGTGGACACACTGGTGCAACTGTACCTGCCGGCGAAGCCGGAGCCGGCCACCACGCCGGTGAAGACGGCGGAGAAGGAGCCCGGCGGCGGCTCTGGCGAAGGCCCGCGCGACCCGAAGAAGTCGATCGTGAAGGAGCTCGGCCAGAGCGACGCGAAGGTGGTGCACAAGAAGGTGGAAGAGCTCTTCGCCGGCCTCGACGCGACGCTGAGCGAAACGGCGCTGCCCTCGGACATCTCGGCGGGGATCAAGGACCTCATCGGGAGCAAGGGTACCCAGCTGCCGGGGCTAGACGGCAAGCTGAGCGGCCGTTGTGTCGGTCGCGACTGCTCCGGGGTGGGTTTTGCCACCGGGCCCTCGATTGGCAACACGACCGGCCCCAAACGTGGCAGCGAGTACGACCCCTTCGCCACGGGCCCAGGGAAGCCACGTGAGCCTCGCCCCGACTCCGCGCTGGTCGCCGTGGAGGACCCCATCACCATGGGCGGCATCGACCGAGCCGCTGTCGACGCAGTCGTGAAACGCCACATGAGCCAGATCCGCTACTGCTACCAGCGAGAGCTGAACCGATCACCCGGGCTGGCCGGCAAGGTGAGCGTGAAGTTCATCATCGCCAAAGACGGCAGTGTCAGTAGCGCCAACGTGGCCAAAAGCACGATGGGCAACGAACGAGTGGAGTCGTGCGTGACGGCCCGCTTCCACCACATGACCTTCCCGCCGCTCCGCGGCGGGGGGATCGCTGTGGTGAACTACCCGTTCGTTTTCGCGGAGAGCTGAGCCCGCCCGGCGGCGTGCGATGCGGTGCGGCTTACGCTCTCAACAGAGCGATCAGGTCGCGCCGCATCGCCCCCACAGCTTTGAGTTAGAATGCCCGATGGAACGCCTGCCCCTCGATCTCCTCGGCGCAATCGACGACCTTCGCCGGCAGCGTAATGCCGTCATCCTCGCGCACTACTACCAAGACGGCGACATTCAGGACGTGGCCGACTTCATCGGTGACTCCCTGCAGCTCGCCAAAGCGGCGCAGAACACCACCGCCGACGTGATCCTATTTTGCGGCGTGCACTTCATGGCGGAGACCGCCAAGATCCTCAACCCTGGCCGCATCGTGCTGGTGCCCGACATGAAGGCCGGCTGCTCGCTTGCCGATGCGTGCCCGGCGCCGGCGCTCCAGCGCATGAAGGACAAACACCCCGGCGCGAAGGTGGTGTCGTACATCAACTGCACTGCAGATGTGAAGGCCATCTCCGACATCATCTGCACCAGCAGCAATGCGGAGCGGGTCGTGGCCAGCTTTCCCGCCGACCAGGAGCTGATCTTCGCGCCCGACCGCAACCTCGGCCAGTACGTGGCTCGCCGCACCGGCCGGGCGATGCACCTGTGGCCGGGCACCTGCATCGTCCACGAGACCTTCAACGAGAGGAAGCTCATCGAGCTGGTGTCGAAGAACCCGGGGGTGCACGTGGTGGCGCACCCGGAATGTGAGCCCACCCTTTTGGAGCGCGCGCACTTCATCGGGAGCACGTCGGCGCTGTTGGAGTACGTGCGAGTGACCGAAGCGCCCGCCTTCATCGTGGCCACCGAGGCCGGCATCCTGCATCAGATGAAGAAGTCGGCCCCGGGCAAGGTGCTCATCCCGCTCCCTGGCATGGACGAGAACTGCGCCTGCAACGAGTGCCCGCACATGAAGCGGAACACCCTCGAGAAGATGTACTTAGCGCTCCGCGACCTCGAGCCGCGCTTGGAGATGGAGGAGGGGCTGCGCCTGCGTGCGCTGGCCCCGCTCGAGGCGATGATGGCGCTGGGGTGAGCGCTTAGGGATTGTACCCGAGCACGATGGTAGGCGTATTGTAGGTGCCTGCCCCCGTGATCAGCTGGGAAAAGCCTAGCTCTCCCTTGAACTGGCCCAGCTTCACGCCCGCGCCCACGCTCCACTGGAACTCGTCTCCCAGCGGCACCACGCCCTCGGCGGGCTTCCGCGCTTCGTCGAAGTACCAAGCCGGCATCACCCCCGCTTTGGCGTAGTACTTCTTCGGACCGACGGTGAGCTCCACCGGCACGCCCACGCCGAAGGCCGGCTTGAAGATGTCTTCGCCGGTGACGATGTCGGACTGACCGTCGTAGCGGGCCTCCAGGCCACCCGCGATCCCGAAGTATTTGGCGCGGTAGCCCGTCGTGTCGCCGAGGTGCACGTCGTAGCCGGCGACCGTGTCGGACGTGATGTAGGTGCCGCCGAGGTAGAGGTCGCCTTCGAGTTTGCCTTTCCAGTAGCGAATGCCGACGTCGGCACCCGCGGTCACCGCGGTGTCGCCGCTGGCGTCGATCTGCACGCCACCGCCCGGCTGAACGTACGGCTCCCAGTTGAGACCGAGAATCTTCCCACCTTCGTCGTCCTTCTTCTTCTTCTTGTCCTTTTTCTCGCCGTCCTCCTTCTTGTCCCCTTTGTTCTTTGATTTCAGAACGGTGTCGTCGTCGGCGTGCGCGGAGGAGAGCGTAAAGAGGAGGAGGGTGAGCATCGGTAGAACCTCGGGGAGTGGATTATCCGGTACGTGTGCCGGACCCCATTCCATTCGAACGAACGCACCGGCTCGGCGCGGGTGCGACGGGTGAGGTGTGGTACGCCGAGGCCGAAGGTCGGCGCCTCGCGGTGAAGATCGCGGCGGGTGGGCGGAGCTTGGCCGCGGAAGTGGGCGCCCTGGCTCGGGTTCGCCATCCGAACATTCCCGTGCTGGTGGCCGCCGACCGCTCGGCCACGTGGATGGCCCGCGCCTACGTGGAGGGGGCCAGGCTCACGAGCTGGGCCCATGAGCGCCGCCTGGCCGACCGGATCCAACTGATGCAGCGGGTGGCCGAAACGATGGTCGCGGTGCACGCCGCGGGCGTGCTTCACGGCGACCTCAGCCCGGCCAACATCCTGGTGGACGAACACGGTCAGCCCCACCTGCTGGACCTGGGGGCCGACACCCGCGGCGGCTCACTCGGGTGGATGGCGCCGGAGCGGCTGCGCGGCGAGGGCCCTTCGGAGCTCAGCGATGTGTACGGGCTCGGTGCGTTGCTCTACGCGGTGTGCACCGGACGCCCGCCGTACGCGCGCACCGGCGCTCAGGCGCTCGGCTACGCTCAGGGCGCTACGCTGCCAGTCCCGGTGGGCTCGCTGGCGCCCGAGGTGCCCGCCGACGTGGCGGAGTTGGCGCTCGCGGCGCTCGCCCATCGGCCGTCGTCGCGGCCGCCGTCCGCTGCCGCGTTCGTCGAGGCCTTGCGGCATGCGGGGCCGCAACTGCCCTCCCGGGTGGTGGTCGGCATGGACGACGAACGCGACCGGCTGCGCCGCATCCTCGTGGACGTGCTCCGGGGGGAGTCGGCGCTGGTCATCGTGCACGGGGCGCCGGGTTCCGGTCGGCGCACTCTCGTGGACGAGGTGGCCCACCGTGCCACGGTCGAGGGCCTAGCCGTGCAGCGCATGAGGCTCGAAGAGGCCGGGCGGGCCCTGAACGGCGCCCAGGAGAACGACGTGATCGTTCTGGACGCCGACGGGCTCGATGTCCAGGTGCTGAGGGCGGCACTCGAACCGCCCACCGATGCTGGCCTGGTCATCGTCCGGGCGAGCGTGCCGGTGCGGGCCCTGGCGAGCCGGGGCTTGGTGCACATCCGTCCGGCAGCCTTCGGGCGCAGCGACGTGGCCTTGCTTTCCGCGGCGCTCGGCCACGGCTCGGACCGCGCGGAGAGCGCCTATGAGCGGAGCCGCGGACACCCGGCGGTGGCGGTCGCCCTCTTGCAGGGGCACGTGGCGGTGCCCGAGCTCACCCCGCCCCAAGCGCGCCTGCTTGGCCGTCTCGAGGAAGGTTCGGCGCGCCTCCCGGAGTTGGCCGGGCTGGTGGAACTCACGGAGCACCAGACCCTCGATGCGCTCGAGCCGCTCTTCGAGGCCGGCGTGGTGTGGTCGGGGCCCGACGGCGCGGAGCTCTACGCCTCGCGGACGATCTGATTCACTCCACGAGCAACGGCACCTGCGCGGATCGCGACAACATCCCTTGGAATACGTCCGCCGCGCGTGGTTCGAGCATCAGGAACTGCACGCCGCATCCACAGGCGATGCCGTCCTGATCGAACCGGTGCCATCGCACCGCGCCGATCGCGCTCACCGCGGGCTCGGCGCCCACACGAACACTGAGGTGAACCATCTCTCCCACGGGCGGCGGCGGCCGCATCATGACGAAGACTCCGCCCTCGCTCAGGTCCTCGGTGAAGCCGCAGTAGAAGTTCTCCTGCGAAGTGGCGGTGATCTGCGCCTCAAGCTGAAAGCGCGTGCCGATACGGCGCTCATCGGTGGAATTCGTGGGCAGGAGAGGCGGGTGGGTCATTCAGGCTCCGTCCCCTTCCGGATCGGCGGCCGAGGGGGCCGTCATGAGGGTGGGCTGCGCGTTAGCGCGGCTTCGTGGACCCCCTGAGCGACCGCCCCCTTCGCACCGGAATCGCCGTGGCCGACGACGGCGTGCGCCTGTACTGGCGCGCCGTGGGCGAGGGCCCCGCGTTGGTCTGCAACAATGGCGTGGGCGTTTCGACGTTTTTCTGGCGGTACGTCGAGGAGCACTTCTCCGATCGGTTCACGGTGCTCACGTGGGACTACCGCGGGCACGGGCGGAGCGATCCGCTTGCTGACCCCGCTCGCGGCGAGGTGGGCATTCCTCAGCATGCCCGAGATCTCATCGCGGTGATGGACGCCGCCAGCATCGACAACGCGCTGATCTGCGGTCATTCGATGGGCTGTCAGGTGGGCTTGGAGGCGTGGCGGGCGCACGCTGGTCGCATCCGCGGCTACGTGCTGATCCTCGGCACCGCCGGTCGGGCCCTCGAGACCTTCGGCGACAACCCCCGCTCCCCCATGTACTTCCGTCTCGCCGGGCAGTTGGTCGCGGCGCTTGGCGACCGTACGCACCTCATCGTTCGGCCGATTCTCCACTCGCGAGTAGCGTGGGAGTTCACCCGGCGAGCCAAGCTCGTAGACCCGATGTACGCCTCGAAAGTGGACATGTCACCGTACCTTGAACACCTCGCCATGCTCGACATGCGGATGTTCATCCGCACCGTGCTGCAGATGCAGGAGCACGACGCGTGGGATCTGCTCGACAGTATCAATGTTCCCGTGCTGATCGTGGGCGCCGAGCGGGATGCGTTCACGCCGATTCGACTCAGTCGCCAGATGGCGAGCAGCATTCGGGGCGCGGAGCTGCTGGTGTTGGCCGATGCGAGTCACGCCGCGATCGTGGAGCAGCCCGAAACCATCAACCACCGGGTGGAACGCTTCCTCCGCGAACGTTTCGGCACTTCGTCGTCGTGATCCGTTTCTTCGACGAAGTGGACAGCACGCAGCGCCTCGCGCGCGAAGCCGCTCGGGCCGGCGCCCCCCACGGCTCCGCGTTTGTGGCGAGGGCGCAGTCCTCGGGCCGGGGCCGCCTCGGTCGGGTGTGGGAGAGCGAGCCGGGCGAAAACCTGCTCATGTCGGTGGTGCTGCGCCCCGACGTACCGGTGGCCGAGGCAGCGCTGCTCTCGCTGGGAGCGGCGGCTGGGCTCGCCCTCACCTTCGGCCTGCGAGTGAAATGGCCCAACGATCTGGTGAGTCGCGGCGGCCTGAAGGTGGGCGGCCTGCTGGCGGAGCTCGATGCCGACGGGCCGCACGTAGGGTTCGTGATTCTGGGTCTTGGCCTGAACGTAAACCAGCGCAGCTTCGGCGACTTCCGCGCCACCTCGCTCCGGAACCTCGTCGAGGGCAACGAAATCGAGGGCGTGGAACTCGACGTGCCCGCCGTCGCCGAACGGGCGCGGTCGGCCATCTTGGGGTGGTGCACCCACCCGGCTCGCCTCGAAGAATGGCGCCGCGTTTCGCACACCCTCGGGCGGGTGGTGCGGGTGGACGGTCGCGAGGGGCTGGCAACGGAGCTTCGTGCAGATGGCGCCTTGATCGTAGGGGGTGAGGCGGTGCTCACTGGCGACGTGGAGTTGGTGGGCAGGGGAGGGTAATCGCGGGGGCAACTCGTCGGGCGGGCCGCGCCTGGCGCTCCCGCGCCGGGCGGAGGGGCGCGGCGCCTACCCGCGCATCCCCTGTTCCCCAAACCACGCCCACGCATCCGCGAGGGCCGTGCGGAGCGGCGTGTGGGGCAGCGCCAGCTCTGCCCGGGCCCGCGCCGGCGAAAAGTAGTGGGGGAGGGTGCTCATGCGAATCGCCGCAGCGTTGATCTCGCCTTCGCGCAGCCCCACGGCGCGGGCCCCATCGAAGCCGACCGCCGCGGCCCTCGCGACCCAAGCGGGAAGCTCGCCGAGCGGCGCGCGCCCGCCCGTCACCTCCGCCATGAGCGCCCACGCCTCGCGGTAGGAGAGGTTTTCCCCGCCGAGGATCCAGCGCCCTCCCGCCGGGGCGGCGGCGGCGGCGAGCAGGCCGGCGACCACGTCGCGCACGTCCACGAAGTTGTTGCCGCCGGGCGGGGCGAGGAGGCCCTTGCCGGCGCCGATCTCGAGGAGCATTTTTCCGCTCGACGGGCGCCAGTCCCAGGGCCCGAACATGTAGGTGGGGTATACGATCACCGCGTTGGCGCCGCTCTCCTGCACCAGCCGGTCGGCGGCGCGTTTGGTGTCTACGTAGGGCACACCGCCTTCGTGGGCGGCAGGCTGGCAGTCTTCGTCGGCCGGGAGGGCGCGGGTGCGCATGCCGAGCGCGTCGACGGTGCTCACGTGCACGAGTCGGACGCCCGGTGGCAGCGCGGCCAACACGTTGGCCGTCCCCTTGACGTTCACCGCCTCCATCTCCGCCCGCCCCCCGTATCGAATCTCCACCATCGCAGCGGCGTGCACCACGCACTCCACTCCGGCGAACGCCCGCCCGAGCGCGCTGGTGTCGTCGAGATCGCCGGACACCTCTTCGACGGCGAGGCCGGCGAACTCCCGGCGAGGCGGCTTTCGGCTGAGCACCCGCACCTCGGCACCGGCCGCCACGAGCGCCCGGACCACGTTGTTCCCCACCAGACCGGTGCCGCCGGTTACCGCCCAGCGTTGGAAGGGGAGGGGAGACGTTGACGGCGTGGGCATCGCCGCGCACATTAGCGTGCCGCCGGACCGTTTGATGCCGCTCCTCCCCTCTCGTGCCGCGCTCACCGCGCTCGCCTACCAGTTGGGGCCGAGTCGCTACTACCAGCCCGCCTACCGCTTCATCGCGGCCGACGTGGGCACCGAGCAGGGCTGTTTCCTCGACGTGGGCACAGGCACGGGCTGGCTCGCCATCCATGTGGCGAGCGGCCGCCGCGAAGTGGATGCCGTGGGCATCGACACCTCCGACGCGATGCTGCACTACGCGGAGGCCAACAAGCGCGGCCGCCTGAATGTGACGTTCCGCAAGATGAGCGCGAGCGACATCGTGTACCCCGAGCGTACGTTTGAGTCGGCGGCGGCGGTGCAGTCGGCCCACCACTGGGCCGAGCCGGGGCCGATCTTCGCGGAGGTACACCGCGTGCTCGTCGAGGGCGGGCGGTTCTACGTGTACGAGGCCGACCCCGAGTCGGCCGTGCCCGCGGACTGGATCGATCGTCGCGGCGGTTTTCCTCCCGACGCGCTGGTGCGCCGCCAGTGGGCGAAGTTCGGGATGGATGCGGCGCGATGGGCGGAGCTGCGCGCCGTGGCGGAGGCCTCGCCCTTTGGCCCCGACGTGGCCGACGAGCGGCACGGGTTCTATCGGCGGCTCGTCTGCACGAAGTGACGCGCGGCTGCGCGGAGCGAGGCGCCACCGCCCTCGCCGTGCTGCTGGCTTGCGGCTGCACCGACGATCTGCTCCCCGGCGAAACGGTGCTCGGTGCCGAGCTGGCCGTGGCCGTGGAGTACGGGGAGCCCGACTCGCGCTTCGGCGAGGTTTTGGCGTGGCGGGAGGGGAGCCTCGCCGTGGCCGCGCCCGGCCTCCCGGCCGTTTGGCTCGATGGCGAGTGGGAGCCGGGCCCAGCCCTCTGGGTGGGCTGGCAGGGCGAGGAGCTGGTGCGCGTGGGGGTTCAGGAGGCCGATGTTGCCGGCGTGGACATCAGCACCGTTGCGCGGGGCGACTGGTTCGCGGCGAGCAGCTCCAGCCTGTACTTCGCCACCGATACGCAGCTCCACCGGTTCGACGGCGCCAGCGTCGAGGTGGCCGGCATCGTGGCCCTGGCCGCCAGCGACTCGCGGGTGGCCGCAATCGTGTGCGGCGAGAGCTGCGCGGTGCAGACCTGGGATGCCGACCTGGCCGCCTCGCTCCCCGCACCCGCCCTGCCCGCCGGCCTCGGCGGCGCCCTCACCCTCGAGGGCGACCTGCTCTGCTCCGGTGACCCCGACCTCGCCACCGACGACGCGCCCGGCCGCGTGGCCTGCGAAGATGGCCGCGAAGTGGAAGGTGCGGTGGGCGACCACCTTGGGGGGGCCATCGGCGGCGGGTACGCCGCCGGCTCGTTCAACAAGTGGGTGGTTCCGCCGCGGGGGCGGCTCGTTCCGCTCGACGGCGGCGAGGTGTTGGTGGTGGAGCGTGGCGCCGTGGGCCAGCCGTTCCGGCTGGCGGGCGGCGACGGCGTCCTGATCGTGGGCGCGCCCTACCAGCCCCACGAGGGCCGCAGCACGGGCGCCGTGGTCACCGTGCCGCTCCCGTGACGGCTGCGCTCACGCCGAGTTTGGCGGTGGCCTTCGCTGTCGTCGGGCTCGTGGTGGCTGCGGTGAGCGGCGGTGTACTCGGCGTGGCCCTCCGGAGGATGCCGTCGCTCGGCCCGTGGTGGGTGCAGGCAGCGCTCGTGGGGGGATTGGGTTTCGGGTTGGGGAACGCGCTGGCGTTGGGCGGGGCGCTCCTGTTCGGCGCGCCGCTTCGTTTCGAGGCGGAGCTGCTCACCACGGGCCCGTGGCTGGTGGCGGGCACGCTGGGAACAGCGTGCGGCACCGCGGCCTCGCTGGTGGCGGCCCGGGTGGCGGGGAGCCTCCACGCAGGGGCCTGGCCGGGGTGGAAGTGGGTGCTCGCGGGGGTTCCCGCCGCTCTGTGCGTGGTGGTCGCGGGGGTGGCGTGGATGCTCCTGCTGGGCGCCGTGGGCTTTGTGCCGGAGGCGCAGAGCCTCGCCGCGGCGCTGGCCGCGCAGGAGGGCTGGGTGCGAGGCGTGGTGCTCGCCTTCGTGCTCGGCGTGGCGCCGCTCACCGAGGAGCTGTTCTTCCGCGGGTGGTGCCAGCCGCTCTTGCGGGCGCGCTTCGGCGCCCGCCGCGCCATCGTGGCCCAGGCCGTGCTGTTCGGCGCCGTCCACACCGACCGCGTGTGGGCTGTGCCCATGCTCGTGCTCATCGGACTGGTGTGCGGCTGGCTACGCGAGCGCAGCGGCAGCGTGCTGCCCGGGTGGCTGCTTCATGTGCTCAACAACGGCATGGCGGCGGCGGTGTGAGGGGTGGGGGTACGTGGCGGTGATCCTTCCCGATCGGGATGACATGGGGCGCGCGCGGTGGTATCTTCCCGATCAGGAAGAACTCATGCCCACCCCGATTGTGCCCATGCCGAGTTCGTCTCCCCCGGCCCCGACGCTTGTTCGCACCCCGGCTGACATCGGCGCTACGGTGCGGCACGCTCGGTTGCAACAAGGGGTCGATCAGACGGAGACGGCGGGTCTCTCCGGCGTCGGCGTCCGATTCCTCGGCGAGTTGGAGCGCGGGAAAGCCACGCTGCGCCTCGGGCTGGTCCTCCAGGTCCTCGGGCGGCTCGGGCTGGACGTCTGGATCGTGCCCCGCGGGCAGCGGCCGTGAGTAGCACACTCGGCGTGTGGTTCGGCGAGCAGCGGGTCGGGGGGATTGGGGCGGCGCGCGGTGGTGACTTCAGCTTTGAGTACGATCCGGGCTGGTTGGCCACCCCGGACGCATTCCCGCTCTCGGTTCGCTTGCCACTCCGCATCGCCGCCTGGACCGGGGCCGAAGCGGCCGCCTGGTTTGGAAACCTCCTGCCGGAGGGGAGCGCACGCGAGGCCGTGTGCGGGCGCCTCGGACTCTCCGTGGGCAACGACCTCGACCTGCTGGCGGCGATTGGCGGCGAGTGCGCGGGCGCGCTCCGCGTCGTTCCGACCGGGATGCCACACGGTGGCGATCGCGAGGACACGTTCGAGGAACTTGCGCCTACACGGCTCGCTGGCCTGCTGGCGCACGGCTCCGCACCGCTCCTCGTAGGCGGACCGACGGTACGACTTTCCTTGGCTGGCGCCCAGGACAAGCTCCCGGTGTGCGTCGTTGGCGGGAAGATCGCGCTGCCAATGGGCTCGACGGCGAGCTCCCACCTCCTGAAGCTACCGCACGTGCGGTTCGCCCACCTGCCGATGAACGAGGCCTATGTCATGGGGCTGGCGGCCCAGATCGGCCTAGATGTCGCCAAGGTGGAGGTGTGCCTCGGCACCGGTCCGCCCAGCCTGGTCGTGGAGCGCTACGACCGACGGATGGCGGGGGGGGAACGTGTGGT